>QHVR01000772.1 GCA_003223595.1 Acidobacteriota bacterium | reverse complement strand
GTTCAGTTCGCCTGCCGAAAGTTCCTGCAACAGCCATCGCGGGATCACGATGGCCGGCCTGAAGAAGCCCAGAGCGGTCGGCACTCGCACCTTTTCCGATGTACACAGCGCGACCTTGCGCCGAGTCTGTTTGCGTTTCAAAGTGTCTGCTACCAGCGGACCGATGCATGCAGCGTCCAGCGGTACGCAAGCGTTCCGAAGCTGGTGAAGATGCCACACAGATCTGGTCACGCGGGCGAGCAGCAATATCGCAATCACCGCCCAGGCCGAGAACAAGTAAAGCGCCCATGCTTCCGGGACTACCACCGCCGGAGCAGCCGAAGCAACCTGGCTGTGCGGCCACAATCCTCGCGCGAAAGGCAGCAACGCGATCGCCAGCAACGCCGAGAATCCGATGGCGAAACGCGTTCCCGCATTCTGTCGCCGGGAAAACCGCAACAGTACGGCGGCAAAGAGACCCACCGCGAGCCCTTCCGCCAGAGAATCGACTAGCCGCATCGACGAATAGCTCGCAATTGCTCCCAGGCTCACGGCCATCATCGCGCGTCCTCTTTGCTTCTTTGCAACAACTCGCGCACCCGCGCCAACTCCTCCGAATCGATACTCTTTTCTTCCAGAATGTTTAGGATCAGCAGTTCATCCGAATTGCCGAAGAAGCGGCTCACCAGGTGCCGCACCTCGAAGCGTGTCGCATCCTTCCGGCCCACTTTCGCCATGTACACGTGAGCGCGCTTGTCCTTTACGTGCTTCACGTAGCCCTTTTTTTCCAGGATGCGAATGATGGTGAGGACGCTGTTATAGGCCAGGGGAGACTCAGCTGTCACCGCCTGCAGGACTTCATGCACGGTGGCCGATCCCTTGTCCCACAGGACATTCATGATTCGCAACTCGGCTTCGGTCAGGGTTGCGGACTTGGTGCGGGCCAACGCTTCTCCTCCTCTTGTTTACGTCTATTTATTTAGACTCGGCGGTCTTAAAAAGGTCAACTAATTTATTAGTTGCGAGTAGGGATGCCCGCGTTGCCCGACCGTCCGGACGGCCATTTTGTGACTGTAAGTTACTGATTCTACGTAAAGGAGAGTCGGAAAGCAAAGTGCACGAATGTTCCTTCAGGAACGTTTTGGCCACGAAACACAGGCGGGGGTGATCGCCGTCACAGAACAGGAAAGCCTCTGCAGACCAAGATGGAATTCTGCCTTCGGGAGCTTCGGCCCAGGAGTCTCAGTGCGCTTTCTGAAACCAACCAGGCTGCGTCTGTATTCGCAGATCTTTTGCTTCGCGCTTTTTCTCCTGCTGCTGTTCCGCACGGAGTTCCGCGGCGCTCTGAGCAGTTCCGCGCAAGACATTCGTCTGCCTTACCCCGTGGGACTGTTCTTCCGGCTCGATCCGCTGGTTGCGATTTCGAATGCACTGGCCTCTCACGCCCTGTACAAAGGCCTGCTCGTCAGCCTGGTCGTCCTTATCCCCACATTGTTTTTCGGGCGCTTCTTCTGCGGATGGATCTGCCCCCTGGGCTCCATTCATCACTTCTTCGGAAGCTTCAAATCGGAACGCAAGCGCGGCAAGCAATGGTTGGACTCGAACCGCTACCAGCGATGGCAGAACACCAAGTACTACCTGCTAGCTGCTGTGCTCGTGGCGGCTGCACTGGGCAGCGGAATTGTGGGCTGGCTGGACCCGTTCTCGTTTTTGGTGCGCTCACTAGCCTTGTCGATCCTGCCGGGCACCAATTATGGATTGCAGGCTTTCCTAAGGCTACTGGAACAAAGTCCGTGGGG
>QHVR01000024.1 GCA_003223595.1 Acidobacteriota bacterium | reverse complement strand
GAAAGACATCGATCAGCAATGGGATGACCCCTGCGGCACTACGATCGACTGGGTTGACGTCACCAATCCCATGGGCCGCGGCGAAGTCTTTATCCGGCTGAAGAAGGGAAAGATCTTCCAGATCGAATCCTCCACCACTCGCTTTCACACCGCCGATGGCGTCACCGTTTTCGATCCGCCGGAGAAAGTCGCTGCCGCTTACAAGGACATGCGCGCCTGGGTGCTGCTCAACCCGCCCTCTCCCTCCCTGGGATCGCGACCGCTGGTTTTCTGGATCGACAAGAAGAAGGGGATCGCCTTTGCCTTCGCTTACGATCCCTCGCACCACAAGCGCTATGTCTATAAAATTATCGTGTTCGAACCGAACAAAGAGTTTTGTCCAGAACTGGAAAAAACCAGCTCTCCCAAGTGGCAGGAACTCAACCCCTATTCCACTGAACCCTCTCGGGAACTGAGCCCCGAACCGTAAGGACGCTGCCGATCATCGAATAAAGCGACACGATCAAACATGGTTTATCTCACGCGCAAAGCTGAATTCGCCGCCTCGCACTACTATCACAATCCGGATTTCAGCCCGGAAGAAAACCAGCGCCTTTTCGGCAAATGCAACAACCCGAACGGGCACGGACATAACTACACCTTGGAAGTCACAGTGAAGGGCGAAGTGGACCCTCGCTCCGGATTTGTCGTCGACCTCAAGCAACTCAAGGAAGTGATGCATCGAGAGGTGCTCGATGCTATGGATCACCGCTTCCTGAACAAGGAAGTGCCCGAATTCTTCAACAAGATCCCGACCACAGAAAATCTGGCGATCGCTATCTGGCAAAGACTGGAGCTAAAGCTGCAGAAGGCCAAGTTGCACCGCGTCCGGGTTTACGAGACGCAGGATTTGTTTGTCGATTTCTACGGGGAGAATGACTGAACCGAAGCTGCACATCTGACGTATGAAAGCCCACCTGACAAGGCGGTATCGTTTCTCCGCGTCGCACCGCCTGCACAATGCGGAGATGTCTGACGACGAAAACCGGGCCACGTATGGCAAATGCAACAACCCGTACGGGCATGGCCATAACTACGCTCTGGAGGTTACGGTTAGCGGGGCAGTCGACCCCGCGACCGGGATGGTGTGCAATTTAGTGGATCTCGACTCCTGTGTGGAAACAGAAGTGCTTTCCCGATATCACCTTGAAAATTTGAATACCAGGCAAGAATTTGCTGTAACCATTCCGACTACCGAAAATCTATGTATTCAGATATTCGATATTTTGCACCGCCGCTTCCCCCATGCGCATCTGGAAAGAGTGAGATTGGAAGAAACCATGATGAACTCCTTTGAATATGCCGGGGGCCAGGAGTTAATCAGCTAGCTTGTCTTCCTGCGGAATCTTGCCGCGCAGGCCATGAGGCGTTGTGATCTAGAAGGGAAGTTCATCAGCCAACATGAAAACCTCTGAGTTTGACCAAAAAGCCGAGAGCCCCACGCTAACCAGCGCGCGATTCGAGGATCTCGTCCGCGAAATGCTGGTGCGACTAGGCGAAGATCCCGCGCGCGAGGGCCTGGCTACCACGCCCGAGCGCGTCCATAAAGCCATGAAGTATCTCACCAAGGGATACAAGGAAGATCCCGAAGCTTTGCTGAAGGGCGCTCTGTTCACGGTTAGCTACGACGAAATGGTTATCGTGAAAGACATCGAAATGTTCAGCCTGTGCGAGCATCACATGCTGCCGTTCTTCGGGAAGGTACACGTCGCTTATATTCCGAATGGAAAAGTGATTGGCCTGAGCAAAATTCCACGCTTGATCGAACTTTTTTCGCGGCGGCTGCAGATTCAGGAACGGCTGACTACCCAGATTGCCGAAACGATCCAGAAGGTGATTCAGCCCCAAGGCGTGGGCGTGGTCGTCGAAGCGCGGCACCTCTGCATGATGATGCGTGGCGTAGAGAAGCAGCACTCAGCCGCCGTGACCTCGTCCATGCTGGGCTGCTTCCGCAACGAAGAGGAAACCCGGACAGAATTCCTGTCGTTGATACACCAGCGGCCTAACGGAATCTAGTCGGGTTACATCTTACGGGCTAACTTCATGAACGCCTCGGTTTTCGTCGGCACCAGCGTCGATGGCTTCATCGCCCGTCCCAATGGCGAACTGGATTTTCTGCCCCAAGGTGGGGGTGAACCCCACGGCTACAATGAATTCATCGCCAGCGTCGACGTGATCGTCATCGGCCGTAAGACATTTGAGACCGTCCTCGGTTTTCCCGGATGGCCATACGGCAAGACGCCAGTCGTTGTGCTGAGCACCCGCCCTCTTGATTTTTCCACTCTGCCGGGAGCGCGAGTTGAGCAGATGTCCGGAAGCCCAGAGGAAATCGTTGCGCAGCTATCGGCCCGCGGATTTCGGCATGCATACATCGACGGCGGCATAACGATCCAGGGCTTTCTCCGCGCCGGACTGATTCAACGCCTCACGATTACGCGAGTACCGGTATTGATCGGAGAGGGTATTCCGCTGTTTGCGGCGCTGCCTCGGGACTTGAAACTGAAGCACGTGCGAACTCAGCACTACGCCAGTGGTTTCGTCAAAACAGAATACGAAGTCCTCTACGAATGAGCATTCGACGTTGCTCGGGTGAGCCGAAGCGAGGCTGATAAGATGTGGCTTCCCGATGCCGAAAACAACACAACGTCTCACGCGCCGCACAGCCCTGATCACCGGGGCCAGCCGCGGCATCGGACTGGCTATTGCGCGGAAATTTTCCCAACAAGGCTGCAATCTCATCATCACCGGACGCGACGAGAAATCTCTGCAAGCAGTAAGCAGGGAACTGCTGCGTCTTAAGATTCGCGTCTTTGCCGTGCGCTGCGATGTCCGTGACCCGCATTCGGTAGAGGCTTTGTTCCGCTCCATTCGACGAGAATTTTTCCGGCTCGACATCTTGGTCAATAACGCCGGGATCGCACACCCAAATCTGGCGACCGACAAGCTGCCGTTTCCGGTGTGGAAAGATGTTTTCGCCACCAATGTCGATGGGACATTTCTGGTCACGCAAGCCGCGTTAACGATGATGAGGAAGAGCGCAACTATCGTGAATAATCTTTCGATCGCTGCCACCCGCGTTTTTGCCGGATCAGCCGCCTACACTGCCTCAAAACACGCAGCGCGTGGTTTCACCAACACTCTCCGGGAAGAACTGCGGCCGCGCGGCATTCGCGTCATCGGACTCGAAGCGGGCGCGACTGATACGGAAATCTGGAAGACTCTCTGGCCGCAGGCACCCCGCCTCAAAATGATGTCACCAGAAACGGTTGCTGAAGCTGTCCTTTCCGCGGTCCTCCTTCCGGCCAACGCAACCATGGAGACCATAGAAATCCTCCCCAGCGTAGGCACGCTCTAAAGCCAGCGCGCGGGAGCTTTCTTTTCGTTTCCTCATACGTCCGAGTACAATGGCCGCGCCAATCTCCGGAGGACATCTCAAATGATCAAGATCCCCTTTGTCGGAATCGCCCTGCTTGCCGCAAGTTTTTCGCTCCCGGCAATCGCCCAGGACGCGATGAAAAAAGACACGCCCATCAAACCCGCAGATCCCGAACTCAAAGTGGTGGTGGATTCATGGAACGACATCGGCCGCAAGCTCATCGCCATGGCCGAGGATTTTCCGGAAGACAAATACGACTACAAGCCCACGCCGGCGCAGCGCAGCTTCGCTGAGCAACTGCTGCACGCCGCCGGTGCGAATTATTATTTCACTAATCCCGTGATGGGCCAGAAGCCGCCCGCCGAAGAAGATGCCAAGCGGGAGCAGTACAAAACGAAAGCCGATGTTGTCACATTCGTGAAGAAGTCATTTGCTGACGGCGCCGCAGCCATCCAGTCGAAAGGGGAGAAAGGCCTGACCAGCACAATTGAGGAGCCTTTCGGGCACCAGAAAGTTCGGGTCCTCGATTACGCCAACGGATTCATCGAGCACTGTGGCGAGCACTATGGCCAGCTGGTCGTTTACTATCGCCTCGCAGGCTTGGTCCCGCCGGAGTCGCGTCCCAAGAAATAGCAGACGCCCGGGAATCACGATGACGGATGCCGATGCTTTCCACCCGAGGGGTCGGCATTCACGTTTCTTGAAGCCAACGTCACCTCATCGATAGGCATAGGGATATCTTCGCGAGCGCTCGCCAAACAGCTTCACCATGACCATTCCCGCCACGAAGCCGCCCACATGGGCCCACACGGCGACGCCCCCGACATCGTGTCCCGGCCTCACCATTGAGAGGGAAGCCGCTCCCGCAAAGAACTGAAATACGAACCAATATCCCAGCATGACCCAGGCCGGCAGGTAAAACACGAATACAAAGAACCACGTCAGGACGCGCGCCCGCGGATACAAAATGAAGTACGCGCCCAGCACTCCGGCAATCGCCCCGCTCGCACCCACCGTAGGCAGGTTCGAAAACGGATAAATCATGACCTGCGTACCCATCGCCATCAGCCCGGAAATGATGTAAAACAACAGGTATTTAAAATGCCCAAGATAATCTTCAACATTATCGCCAAAGATATACAAAAACCACATGTTACCAAGTACGTGCGTCCAGCCGGCGTGGAGAAACATAGAGGTGAAGAAGGGAAGCACGATCTGCCCGAAAGTGTATGTCCGGGAGCCCTGCAGAAATGCAACGAGGTGGGCGGGCACCACTCCAAACTGTCGCGCCGTGACATCCGCCAGGTGCGGGTCCTGCGCCATTTGCAGCCATTGCAGCAGAAAAATAAAGATATTCAGCCCAATCAGGAAGCCATTGATGTAGGGCGTGCTGTAGCGCGGTTGGTCGTCTTTGATGGGAAACATGGGGCGATTTGGTAATTTGGTAATCGAGAAATTTGGTAATTGAAAGCCCGACCATTCGCCAGGCTCAATTCCTCAAATTCCGCAGAAGCAAGATTTAAATTACCAATTACCCGATTACCACATTACCAAATCCTGCATGAATGGCGTCGTCATTATCGATAAGCCCCCCGGCTTGACCTCGCATGACGTGGTCGGCCGCGTCCGGCGTATTCTCGGCGAGCGCTCGATTGGACACCTCGGTACGCTCGATCCCATGGCCACTGGCGTACTGCCACTCGTAGTTGGCAATTTTACGCGGCTGGCTCAGTTCTATTTGCATTCCGAAAAATGCTACGAGGGCACGATCCGTTTCGGGTTCTCCACCGACACCTACGATGCCGAAGGCGATCCCACCAGCTCCCCTCAGGCTGTTTCGCTGGACAAAGAAAAGCTCGAGCTTGTGGCTGCGAAGTTCCGCGGCTTGATTGAGCAGATTCCCCCACCCTTTTCGGCAAAGAAAATCAAAGGCGTGCCTGCCTACAAGCTGGCCCGCAAACACCAGGAAGTCATCCTGAAACCGGTGCAGGTGGAGATCAAGGAACTCCAATTTCTCTTCATAGACAAAGACCGCGTGCAATTCCGCGCACACGTCGCGTCGGGCACCTACATGCGCTCGGTAGCTCACGACATGGGCCGCATGCTTGGCTGCGGAGCTCATTTGGAAGTTCTTCGCCGCACTGCCGTTTCGGAGTTCAAGTTGGATGAGGCATGTACATTAGAAGAACTGGGGCAGGCGGCAGGGAACAACGATGTGGGGCGGACGCCCTCGTCCGTCGGCGGCCCGTTCACAACTGACCTGGATAAATACTTCGTGCATCCTCGCAAACTCCTGCCGGAGTTTCCTTCAGTGGCCGCGGATGAGACTACTGCCGCTCGCATCCGCGCCGGACGTACCGTCAATCTCCCAGAGCTCTCGCGTGCTCCGAAAGTGAAAGTCTTTGTCGGACAGTCCAATCTTATTGCCATTGCAACGCGCGTGGCCGGCACACTCTTCCATCCCAAAATTGTGCTATGCAATTCCTGGAGCTGAGCCGCGTTGGGTTGTGATCTTTCAACGTTCAATTTACTCTCGGAGGACCTCGAAATTGATCCTTTACGTAAGGGGGCTGGATGCGCATCAAGAACTTGCTCTGCTGTGCGGCACTCGTTTCGTTTTCCTGCTGGATGTGTCGCGCCCAAAACGTCGAGTCCAACCTTCCGCCCGTACTTGATGTTCACGTCCATGCCATGGATGCGGACTTTCCCGGGATCGCACCGATGTGTCCTAATACTTCGAAGTTCACCGCGTCGGATCCGAAAACGAAGGAAGAGCCCTTCGGCTGGGTAAAAGAACAATGCACGCCCGAACTGTACCCATCCGCTCCTGGCCAGTACATGAAAGACGTGTTGGCGGAGATGGAGAGGCTCAACGTCACAGCCGTGGTTTTCGGAGATCCCAAGAGCGTACAGAGATGGAAGGATGCCGCGCCCGCGCGAGTCATCCCGGGCACATCCTTTTCGAATGGACTCACTCCCGGTCAGCGCGTCCCGCTCGATGAATTGCGCAAACACTTCACCCAGGAGGGATTCAAGGTGATGGGGGAAATCGGTCTGCAGTATGACGGCATTTCGCCGAGCGATCCGTCCGTGGATTCGTATTTCGCACTCGCCGAGGAACTCGATATTCCGGTGGCGATCCACATGGGCACGGGCGGCTCAGGGCGGGCCAACATCAGCGAGCCGAAGTTCCGGGGTTCGATGGGAGATCCGCTTCTGCTCGAGGGATTGCTGGCCCGCCATCCAAAACTGCGGGTACAAGTGATGCATGCGGGCTATCCCATGATCGATAACATGCTCACACTGCTGCAAGCGAACTCGCACGTGTATGTCGATGTCGCCGGACTGATCTGGAGCTATCCCATCAAAGAAGTGAATCGCTACATTGAGCGCCTGGTGGACGCCGGATTCGAAGATCGAGTCATGTTCGGAACGGACCAGTTGATCTGGCCCAAGCTGATGGCGTACTCGATCAGCATTATCCAGAACGCCGACTACCTCACGCCACAGCAGAAGCGAGACATTCTGTATAACAATGCCGCCCGCTTTCTCAGGCTAGAGACCAAGAAATAATTCACGGGATGTATGTCAATACATTTCAGTAAGTTACGTTACCGGCTTACCCGCTAAGAAAATTCTTGCTCGCGCAAACCGACGGTGCATCTAACCGCCGCGCATGTTGAGTGCCTGGGGCCAGCTACGCGATACGTTGCATCTCGTCCGTCAGGGCGGTCCCGCCCTGTGCAACATCGCCATCACCAATTCCTGTAATGCGACTTGTGACTTTTGCAATTTCGCCAATGGCAAGATCGCGCGCCAGAATCTGCGTTGGATCGACGTCACACAGCTCGATTCCGCGCTCGACATCCTGCATCGCCGAGGCATTCGCTACGTCAGCTTCTTCGGTGGAGAACCTCTCCTGCACCCGCATGTACCCGAAATGATCGCCATGGCGGTCGCAAAAGGAATGGGAACATCGCTGATCACCAATGGCTGGCTGCTGCCGTCGAAGCTCGACGAACTGGCCGTATCAGGACTCAAGACGATTTATATTTCAATGGATGCGGCATCCGTAACCGCACACGAAACCAACCGCGGCCTGGCGCGTCTGGTGGAGCGCATCCGCGCCGCGACCGCCCGAATGCCCGAACTTGGCATAACACCCATCGCCCAGGTCGCCATGAGCAAGCTCATCAACGACTATCAAGCGCTGGGCCCGTTCCTGAGCGATCTAGGGTTCGAAGCAGTTGCGTTTTCTTATCCGCAAAGGATGCGCCTGGGCTCGTCGTCTCTCGCCTGGTCAGATAGTTCGAATCTCGTGAACTTCACCGATCGGGAACTGGTCTCGGCCTTTGAGGCTGTCGACGATCTCCGGCGCACATTCCCGGTGAACAATCCCGAAGCTTCGGTGGCCGACATGAAACGCCACCTGCTCAAGAAACCCGAGCACTTCGCCTGTTATGCCGGATACAAGAGCTTTTACATGGACTGGAATTTCAATATTTGGCGCTGCGATGCCTGGCAGAAGCCAATGTGCTCGGTTTGGGATTTCGAAAAGACTCCGCTGATTCGGGACGGCTGCACCGCCTGCATTGCCGATTGCTACC
>QHVR01000023.1 GCA_003223595.1 Acidobacteriota bacterium | reverse complement strand
GTGCGCATTTGTTTCGCTAGCTATGATCGCGGATTTGCACTGGTGGCCGAGCGCAAGAACCCTGAAAGCGGCCAGCCGGAGGTTCTGGGCGTCGGTCGTTTCAGCGCCATCACTTCACTGGAAGCCGAAGCTGCGGTCCTGGTCTCAGATCAGTGGCAGGGCCGCGGATTGGGCACCGAACTGCTCGCGAGCGTGATGCACGTCGCCCAGGCGGAGAAATTCAAGAACCTTTCTGGCGAAATCCTGCGTGACAACCTCGCCACGCAGGCCATCTTCAAAAAGGTAGGATTCAAGCTGCAGCCAATGGAGGATCTGTCGTCGGTCTCCGCCGTTCTGAAGCTTTGAAGTCGTTATGCGATCGATGCCGGCTTGGTGATTTCGAGCTGTGGTTCGAACTTCAGAGTAGTTCCCATCGCTCTCGACACCAGGCACAGCTTTTCCGCGCGCTTCAATAACTCCAACGCCTTGTCCCGTTCGTCGGATGACGCAATCTTCAGGTTCGGCCGCACGGTAATCTGGGCAAAGCTGTAACCCGATTCCGCTTTGCGCACGGTTCCGCTGGCTTCCACTTGCAGATCGGTGAAATCAAACTGCGCCCCACCCGCAATCGCTCGCACGGTCGTGGTATAGCATCCGGCAATCGCGGCCAGCAGCAGTTCCTCGGGCGTCCATCGCCCTTCCAGTCCGCCGAATTCGGTGGGGGCGGTGAAATGGATCGCATTGGGCGCGGAATCCGACTTCGCCAGGCCCGTCCGCCCCGAAGTCCACCACGCTGCTACTCGGTATGAATGCTCTTCGCTCATAGTTCCTCACATCTAGTTGGAATTTTCGTAGGCTGCACAGCTCAAGATGAATCCGCAATTCAGCTTCTTCTTACTGCGCTGCAGTTGTCTCTATGCGACGCCTTCTCTGCCGGAAATACCACGTTCGCGCTCGATCCTTTCGATCTGCGCACGCAGCCAGCCGGCGAGCGCCTCCTCGATCTCGACCTGGTTGCCGGTGCGGTACAGGTCCTCGAGACTCTGTCCATCTTTGGTGAGCGGAATGAATCGGCAAGGCACAGCATCGCCGCGTTGCTCTTGGGGCACGAATTGCGCCAGCAGACAGCTCTCACAGGGGTAAGGATGAGACACATCGGAAAAATTCGGGCAAATGGGAGAGTCCTCAAAAATTGCCGGGGCTCGCCAGGGCGAACGCGGAAAGCGCCCGTACCCACCGTCCAGCAGGAAGTTCAGTTCGAACTTCAGAATTTCCAGAATGTCGCGACCATCTTGGGCCATAGGTCACCTCAATTGAACGTCAGGATGCCAGAAGGTGCAGGCAAAGACTGTGCACTTCGTCACCGGGAATCGTGATCCTGATCACAACCGGGTGTGCCGGGTTCGCACGGGAAAGGTCCAAATCCCGCAATTTCAAGCTTCTCCGGCAAAACACTGCGTGAGCCTAATCACAGGCGAAGGTGACGGATGGCACCTGGGTCGGATCATGACACGGTGGCCTTAGCCGTGGCAGTCGGCCCAATCATGGTCCACAAAGGGAAAACTGATCCCGAATCACACCTCGACGTGATTCGCATCACGTTCTCCGACGGTGCAGAAAAAGACTTAAGGTTCGTACGCGCATGATGGTTCCGCGGCGAACAGATCGCCTGTCACGGCATAGGCGCGAGCTCGTGATCCCCCGCAAATCGCGCGCACGGGGCAGCGCCCACACTTCCCTTTTAACCGTGATCCGTCTCGCAAGGATGTGAACAGCGGAGACTCGCCATACATTTCCGAAAGCGCCCGATGGGTGACATTGCCGGCGGAAACCGGCAGGAACCGGCTCGGGTATACCTCCCCTTGGTAGTCCACGAAGACATATCCACGGCTATCATTCACGCCCGCGGGCGCGCAACGCACTGCGTCCATTTCGAGAAAACGCCTCTTGGTCTCCCGCGCGCGCTGCTGCAGAAGGTAACGCTGGTAGTGTGGCCCTTCGGTGGTTTTCACCTGGAAGTGAACCCGGCCAGATCCTTCATAGAGCCTGGCAAAAACCTGCTCCGTTTCTTCCGCGCTGAGCATCTCCTCACGGTTTTCCTGGTTGCACGGAACGAAAAAGAATACGTTCCATGCCGCCACGTCCAGACGTGTGAGCAACTCGAACATGGGATCAATGTCCTGCAAATTCCTGCGCGCCACGATGGTGTTGATGTGCACCGGAAGTTGCACTTCGTGGCAACTTTCGATGATCTCCAGGGTGCGCCGGTACCGGTCTCGGACCCCCCAGTAAGCATCGTGCAGTTCGGCACTCGACCCGTGCAGCCAGAGCCCTACCCGCATCAGTCCAACTTCCTTTAAGTCCACGATGACTGTCCGATCCAGCTTCGGAGTCGGCAGCAAGGTCAGCGAAGTACGCACGGACCGCTTGGAGGCAAACTCGATTACGGGAAATAAGTCAGCGCGGCACAGCGGATCTCCACCCGTAAGTGCGAGCAATGGCACCCGCATCTCGGCAATATCCTCGATGAGGTGAAAGGCCTCGGCCGTTGACACCTGAGCGCGCTCGCGCCAATTGCGCTTCGCCGGGCGTGACGACACAACTTTCCACTTGCACTCTCGCGTCATCTCCCACGTGACTTGCGAGGGACGCAGCCTGAATCCGGCGCTGCTGACTTGCGAACTGCTCGTTGTATCCGCCGAGGAGAACCGGCCGTTCCCGTTGCCATGAGCAGGCCCGTGCGGTAGATCTTCGAAAAGCAACATATGCTTGATGCTAGGTATGGCGCACGTCGCCAACAGTGTGGCCCCGCACGTCCCGCAGTGATAACCATCACAAACGACAGAAGAAAGGCCTGTGATTGATATCACAGGGCCGCGTGATGTCTGCCATAGGGTTCAGCGCACCCCCATGCGAACCTACCTTTGCGAGTCGTTTCAGGATGCAGGACGGAAGCTCGATCTAAGGCAATCCCGAGAGTGGGATTCCAGCCGGTAGTCGACGGGCAATGCCTGCTCTGTGATATTGTGCGAACGAAAATTCTTCCTCAGGAGGAAGGCAACACATGAATCACTCTATTCGTATGAGCTTAATCGCTTTATTGGCTGGTGGATTAATCGCAGTCTGCAGCTCTCCGGCTGTGGCCCAGGATGCAGCCGCCACGTATAAGGCGAAATGCGCCATGTGTCATGGACCGGACGGCAAAGGCGGCAAGATGGGTACCCGCGATTTCGCTTCTCCCGAAGTGCAGAAGGAAAGCGACGCGGATCTCGCCGGCATCATCGCCAATGGTAAAGGCAAGATGCCGAAGTACGGCGAGAAGTTGAAAGAGAACGAGATCAAGGATCTGGTGACTTATATCCGTGGTCTGTCGAAGAAATAGCTCTTAAAGGCGCGGTCTCGAAGAGGTCGCCCGGAGAATTTCAATTCTGAAAGATTGGCGGGTGAGGGAATGTCCATGCGAATCGTACGGAGTCTTTTTGCGCCTGGAGTCGCCCTCACCCTTCTTTTAGCAACCGCTTCCCTTTCCGCAGCCGGCAAAAAAGATCCCCCGAAACCTACCGTCGACGAGTGCCTCGCCTGCCACAGTGATGCGGGCCTGACTCATGAGGTCAATGGCAAACAGGTAAGCCTCCACGTTGATCCGGAGGCCTTCAAGAATTCCATCCACGGCAGCATGTTTACCTGCGTGGACTGCCACTCCGATGTAAAGAGCGCCGCGCACGAAACCACGCCCAAGAAAATCAGCTGTGCCAGCTGCCACGCCGACCAGCAAGCCGCTTACGATCGCAGCCACCACGCGCAAGCCGTGGCCAGCGGAAACAGCAACGCTGCCACTTGTGTGGATTGTCACGGCAGCCCGCACGAACTGCTGCCCGCGTCCGATCCGAAATCGCGCGTGAGTCACGCCAACATTCCTGCCACGTGCGGTGCCTGCCACGGTCAGAAGTTCGTGATGGCGGATGGCGGACAGAGCGCGCAGATGGTCGCCTCTTATGGGCAGAGCGTTCACGGACATGCTGTGGCCAATGGCTCCGCCAAAGCAGCGGTCTGCACCGACTGCCACGGCACTCACGAGATCCTGGACGCAAAAGATTCGAAGTCCCCGATTTTCAAATTTAATGTGCCGCAGACCTGCGGCAAGTGTCACGACACCATCTCGAAAGAATTTCAGTGGAGCATTCACGGCAGGGCACTGGCCCAAGGGAATTGGCAGGCGCCCGCGTGCACCGACTGCCACGGTATCCACTCCATCAAGGCGCATACGGACCCGAATTCTCCCGTGTCGGCCCAGAACGTTGCGCAAGCTACGTGCGCCCGATGCCACGAAGGCGTTCGCCTCTCGCAGGAATTCGGTGTCGCCGGACGTCGCGAGACTACCTATCTGGCGAGCTATCACGGATTGGCGTCGAAACTCGGATCGCAAGTCGTCGCCAACTGCGCCAGTTGCCATGGGACGCACAGTATCTTCCCCTCCAGCGATCCGCGCTCCACCATTCACGCCAGTCATCTAGCGCGCACCTGCGGGCAATGCCATCCGGGCGTGACCGAGAAATTTGCCGCCAGTAAGGTTCACGTGGATGCGCCGCTCTCGGCCGACATCGGCAGCAAGGCCGTTCGCTGGATCCGCAAGTTCTATCTCGGCATGATCTTCGCCGTGATCGGCGGCATGCTGCTGCACAATTTCATCATCTGGCGTTCAAAAGTCATCGCCCGCCGCAAGTTGCAGCAGACATTTATCACCCGCATGCCGCTACGCTTCCGTATTCAGCACGCCGCGCTGCTGACCAGTTTTTTCCTCCTGGTGCTTACCGGCTTCGCGCTCAAGTTCCCCGATTCCTGGTTCGCTTCCATGCTCACCCTCGGCGAACACATGCGCGGATTACTGCATCGCATTGCCGCCGTTGTGCTCATTGCCGTCAGCCTTTATCACCTGTTCGATATCGCGATCACGCGCGCAGGCCGGCAACTGGCGCGAGATCTCTTCCCCACACTGGATGATGTCCGGGGAGCATGGCAGAATCTCTCCTACTATCTCGGCCTCACTTCGCAGAAACCCGAATTCGCCCGCTTCAATTACGCGGAGAAAGCCGAATACTGGGCCTTGGTCTGGGGAATGTTCGTCATGGCCGGCACTGGTATCATGCTTTGGGCCAAAGTGATTGTGGGGAATCGTCTGCCGCGCTGGTGGCTCGACATCGCAACCGCAATTCATCTTTACGAAGCAATACTGGCCACTCTCGCGATTGTTGTATGGCATTTCTACCAAGTGTTCTTTGACCCAGACGTCTACCCCATGAATTGGGCGTGGTGGGACGGCAAAATGACGCTGCACCACTATCGCGAAGAGCACGGCCTGGATGAAACTCCGGTGCTAGAAGTCGCCCCCGGTGCCGACGCTTCAGAGCCCGCTCCGGAAGCGGAATCCGAGACCGTTGAGGTCAAGCATGGACAGTGAGCAAGTCTCTCCTTCCGAGCCCGAGCCTAGACACCGATTGCGCATGCTGTTGCGCAATCCCGTCAGCCTCGCCGGAATCGCGCTGACCCTCGTCAGCCTCGCGAATATCTTCCTGTTCGTCGTCATCGATCTGATCGCAACTAAGCCGGGCCCCTATATCGGCATTCTTGCGTACATGGTCTCGCCAGCCTTCTTGGTTTTGGGACTGTTGCTGATCCTGATCGGCATCCTGATCGAACGCCGAAAAAAGGTCACTCGCACCGAGTTTTACCCGGTCATAGATCTGAATGATCGCGCGCAGCGCAGCGCGGTCATCTCCTTCGTGACTTTCCTGGTCGTGTTCGTCATCGTGAGTTCCGCAGGCAGCTACAAAGCCTACGAGTTCACTGAGTCGGTGACTTTTTGCGGCCAGCTGTGTCACACCGTGATGAGCCCAGAATATACGGCGTATTCCCTCTCCCCTCATGCCCGCGTGGCCTGTGTGGATTGCCATGTAGGGACGGGCGCGACCTGGTTCGTGAAATCGAAGCTTTCCGGCACGCGCCAGGTTTTCGCGGCGGCGTTCAACACCTTCCCGCGTCCCATCCCAACTCCAGTTCACAACTTGCGCCCGGCGCAGGATACCTGCGAGCAGTGCCACTGGCCCAAAAAATTCTATGGCGGCCAGATGAAAGTCTTCACCCACTTCTCCAATGACGAGAAGAACACCATGCGCCAGGTTCGCTTGCTGATCAAAACTGGCGGAGGCGATCCCGCCACTGGCGCCCCTGAGGGGATCCACTGGCACATGAACATCGGCAACAAAATCGACTACGTCACCGCCGACGAACAGCGCCAGGTCATCCCCTACGTCCACGTCCAGGACCTGCAAGGCCGAGTCACCGAGTATTACGCAAAAGATTCCACCCTGACCAAAGATCAGCTTGCCAAGGCTCCCCGTCATCACATGGATTGCGTGGATTGCCACAACCGTCCCACGCATATCTATGTGGCTCCCGACCAGGCGGTGGATCAGGCATTGTCCGCCCGTAGGCTGGACACCTCTCTGCCCTTCCTCAAGCAGCAGGCGGTGACTGTTTTAACCGCGAATTACGCGACCACAGATGCCGCCCTGCAAGGCATCGCCAAGGGCGTCGATGACTTTTACGAGAGCAAGTATCCTGGCGTTGCGAAAACCAAACAGCTCGAAATCCGCACAGCGGTCGCCGAACTGCAGCAGATTTTTCAGCACACGCAATTTCCGGAAATGAAGGTGAACTGGCTAACCCACCCCAATAATCTAGGGCACTACTACTTCAATGGCTGCTTCCGCTGCCACGACGGACAGCATGTGAGTAGCGATGGCAGAGTCATCAGCAAGGACTGCAACCAATGCCACACGCTGATGACCGAATCACAAGGCGCTTCGGCGGTGCCTACTGCGGGTCCGCCTATGTTCCAGCACCCGGTAGACATTGGAGACCTGACCCAGGTCAATTGCGCGGACTGCCACACCGGAGGAGTCGGGCCGTAAACACAGGCACGAATCATTTCGTCGCCAAAACTAAATCCCCGCATTGAGCTGAAAATAAAGGACCTTGTAGCAAGATGTGATCCCAATCACATCCCCCTGTGAACCCACGTCCCGACATCCACATACACCTCTCTCTATTCTGGTTTTATCGCAGGGCCATTCCGGTGGCCGCCGTCGAGATTCGCGAATGGGGGAAGTCAATGAAACGTAAGTTCAAGACCATGGACGCCAATGAGGCGGTCGCACACGTTGCTTATCGCGTCAACGAAGTGATCGCGATCTATCCCATCACTCCCTCCTCGCCGATGGGAGAGTGGGCGGATCAGTGGGCGTCCGAGAAGGTCCCGAACATCTGGGGCAGCATCCCTCATGTCGTGGAAATGCAGAGCGAAGGCGGCGCTGCCGGAGCGGTTCATGGCGCGCTTCAGACCGGCTCTCTCTCGACTACATTCACGGCCTCGCAAGGCTTGCTGCTCATGATCCCGAACATGAACAAGATTGCCGGCGAACTCACCCCGGCAGCTTTCCACGTTACGGCGCGAACCATCGCATCGCATGCGCTCTCCATTTTCGGCGATCACTCTGACGTGATGCTCTGCCGCTCCACCGGATGGGCGATGCTCTGCTCCAATTCCGTGCAGGAAGCCGAAGACTTGGCGTTGATCGCGCACGCGGCGTCGCTCGAAACGCGCATCCCCTTCCTCCACTTCTTCGACGGTTTCCGCACCTCGCACGAAGTCAACAAGATTGAGATGCTCACGGAAGACGACATGCGCGCCCTGATCAACATGGACCGCGTGATCGAGCATCGGCAACGCGCGCTTTCCCCGGATCATCCCGTGCTGCGCGGCACCGCCCAGAATCCCGACGTTTTCTTCCAGATTCGCGAGACCGCGAATCGTTATTACGACGACGCGCCCGCAAAGGTGCAGGCGGTCATGAACAGGTTTGCGGAAGTAGTCGGACGCAGCTACAAGCTTTTCGACTACGTCGGCGCGCCCGATGCTGAGCGCGTGATCGTGGTGATGGGCTCCGGCGCCGAAGTGGCGGACGAGACCGTCGCCTACCTAAAC
>QHVR01000680.1 GCA_003223595.1 Acidobacteriota bacterium | reverse complement strand
GACCTTCCGCGCATCACCGTACAATTGCCCATTTTCAATGAGCAATATGTGGTCGAGCGTTTGCTGGAGTCCGTCTGCCGCTTGGATTATCCCCGTGAAAAGCTCGACATCCAGTTGCTCGATGACTCCAGCGATGAAACCGTAGAAGTCGCTCGTGCGCTGGTGGAACGCTATGCCGCACTGGGCAATCCGATTTCCTACCATCATCGGACCAACCGCCACGGATTCAAAGCAGGCGCGCTCGCCGAAGGACTGCAATCGGCTAAAGGGGAATTCGTCGCCATCTTCGATGCCGACTTCACCCCTCCCGAAGACTTCCTGATGCGCACCATTCACCACTTTACCGATCCCAAGATCGGAATGGTGCAGACGCGCTGGACTCACCTAAATCGCCATTATTCGTTCCTGACCGAGGTCGAGGCCATTCTGCTCGACGGACACTTTGTTCTTGAGCACTCCGGCCGCGCACGCACCGGGCTCTTCTTCAATTTCAATGGCACCGCCGGAATGTGGCGGCGCGTCGCCATTGAGGAAGCAGGCGGATGGCAGCATGACACCTTGACCGAAGACACCGACCTTTCCTATCGCGCGCAACTGAAGGGCTGGAAGTTTATTTACCTGCAGGACGTGGAGTGTCCCGCCGAACTCCCGGTGGAGATGACCGCATTCAAGACCCAGCAGGCGCGATGGGCCAAGGGACTGATCCAGACCGGCAAGAAGATACTGCCCCGGGTGTTGCGAAGCGATGCCCCCTTGCACACCAAGATCGAAGCCTGGTACCACCTGACGGCCAATATCAGCTATCCCCTCATGATCATGCTGTCGGTGTTATTGCTCCCGGCCATGATCATCCGCTTCTACCAGGGCTGGTTCCAGATGCTGTACATCGACCTGCCCTTGTTCCTGGCTTCGACATTCTCGATCTCCAGTTTCTATCTGGTCTCCCAGCGCGAGTTATTTCCGCGCAGCTGGCCCCGCGCTCTGCTGTACTTGCCCATCTTAATGGCGCTCGGAATCGGCCTGACCATCACCAATACGAAGGCCGTCATCGAGGCTCTGATCGGAAAGCAGAGCGCGTTTGCGCGCACGCCCAAATATCGCGTCATTTCTAGGCAGGATAAGATTGGCGCCACCAAGTACCGCAAGCGCCTGGGATGGGTTCCCTGGGTCGAGCTGCTGATTGGCGCCTACTTCGCTTCCACCATCTATTACGCAGTGGAGAATGAGAACTACATCACGGTCCCGTTCCTGCTGCTGTTCGTGCTGGGATACTGGTGCACCGGTCTAATGTCGCTGCTCCAGGGACGCTTTGGGCGATCCTCGCTGACTGCCACAACCCATACGAAGCCTTTCCCGGTAGGAGTTTAGGATGTAACTTTTCTGGCCCGAACTCGTCACATCCCCTGTGCGCTCGTCTCGCTGAAAGGAGGTTCGATGAAGTTCCGGTTGCTCGCATTCGCTCTTTTGTTAACCGCAACACTCCCGGGTTTCGCCGGCGAAAAGCTGAAGCTGAATCCCCACCTCGACTTCGACAGCGACAGCCAGGATGGTCCTTTGATCACTGGCGACCACCTGGATGCGGGCATGGTTGCGGGCAAGCCTACCTACGTCATCATGTATGGCGAGGCTTGCTTCAACTCCAAGCGCCAGGCGCGCCGCACCGTCGACCTGTATGCGACATACCAGGGACAGGTTCAATTCGTCATCATCGATATCGATGGCTATCTCTCGTCCGCTCAGAGAAAGCTGAAGAAACAATATTTCCAGGGCCGCATCCCGCACGTGATGGTTCTGGATCGCTCAGGCGCCGTACTCTACAACCGCTCCGGCGAGGTCGATTCCGCTGTCATTTCCGGTTTGCTCGACCGCGCCCTCCGCTGATTTCTGGTCTTCTCTTGACCGCTCATTTACAATCCACTCGCTGAAAATTCTCGTCCCGGTTCGTTGAGAGTTTTCGAAAGTGAGGATGCGATGCTCCGCTCGCATGGATTTCTCCGCTTATCTGCTCTCATCCTGATCTCGTACGCGCACAATTCGGAGGAATATTTCGTATTTGTCTCCTCGAACATTCAGCTGCCTTACTGGAAGACTGCCGGAAGCGGGTTTTCCCATGCCGCGGCCGAGTTCAAGGGAATTCGCTTCGACTTTACTGGTCCCCAAAGCTACGATCCCAAAGCTGAGCGCGACGCGCTAGACCAGGCGGTGCAGAAGAAGGCGACGGGGATCTTGCTGAGTGTGGCCGATGCGTCGGTGCTGAAAGACAGCATCGACAAAGCCATCGCCGCCTCCGTCCCGGTCATTACCATCGATTCCGACGCTCCTTCCAGCAAACGCCTGTTCTTCATCGGAACCAACAACTACCAGGCAGGCTTCACCGGTGGCCAACGGTTGGCCCAGGAATTGAAGGGGAAGGGAAGCGTCGTGGTCTTCACCATGCCCGATCAGCCCAATCTCCAGGACCGCTTACGCGGCTATAAAGACGCCCTCGCGAAGTCCCCCAACATCAAGATCACTCGCGTAGTGGACATCCAGGGGGATCCACGCATAGCCTTCGACACCACCACCCAGATCGTGGGCAAGGAGCGCGACAAGGTCGATGGTTTCGTTTGCCTGGAAGCGCAGTCCGGCAAAGAAGTCGCCGGGGTTCTCAGCAGCTACAAAGTTACCGGCAAAGTCGTCATCGCCATGGACACCGATCCGGAGACGCTCGACTGGATCCAAAAAGGTGTCATCGCTGCCACCATCGCGCAGAAGCCCTACACGATGGCTTTTGTCGGCATGCAGATGCTCGACAACCTCTATCACCACAAGCCGCCGTCGCTGGATGCGGACTGGGCCAAAGATGGTTACGCGCCCATTCCCATGTTCGTCGACACCGGTTCCGATCTGATCGATAAGGCCAACATCCAGTCGTTCATCGAGGCGGGTAAGAATCTGGCGTCCAAATAAAAACTGCAGCCCGACTCATG
>QHVR01000679.1 GCA_003223595.1 Acidobacteriota bacterium | reverse complement strand
TTCGTTGGCTTACCTGGAATGTCGGCTACATTCCGCCCAGATCGCTGGCGATCACACGATCTTCATTGCCGAAGTCGAAGATGTGGTGGTGCAGGAGGGCGATCCTTTGCTGTTTTTTCGCGGAAAATACCGGAAGGTTGGGGCGGAGATCGAAAGCTCATAAGCGGCCCGGTCAAATACACGTGTCACTTTTGAGCGTTCTGGACATCCAATCATTGCAGACGTAAATCATCGAAATGGAGTTGATTCCTCGTGGAACAGACCGCAGAGAAGATCAAGAAAACTGAAGCCGAGTGGAAACAGCAGCTCACGCCGGAGCAGTATCACGTAACGCGCGAGGCGGGTACCGAGTGCGCTTTTACCGGCAAGTATTGGGACAATCACGAAGCGGGCGCGTATCACTGCGTGTGCTGCGGGGCGCCGCTGTTCGATTCGCAGACCAAGTTCAACTCAGGGACGGGCTGGCCGAGCTTCTATAAGCCATCTGCCGAAGGTGGCGTAATCGAGCATCGAGACTCAAGTTACGGAATGGTCCGCACGGAAGCTCGCTGTGCAAAGTGCGATGCTCATTTGGGACATGTGTTTGAGGATGGGCCGGCACCGACCGGCTTGCGGTATTGCATGAATTCGGCGGCCCTGGATTTCAGGCCGGCGGAGAAGAAATAGGTTTGGCTGGCGCGCGTCATTTTGATAGCCGTCGCCGGCTGGACAGCCGAGGCGGTTGTCCCTACATAGACACTCAGCAAGAATAAGGGCACGCGGTTGCGTGCCCTTGGTTTTCTACTCGATAAGGATTGTAGTTGCGCTACGCGCTGGCAGTCGCGGCCATGGCCTTGGACTGGTCCTGCTTCGCCGGCTGGCTGTGAGCTTTCCCATCACTGCGAACCTGAATTCCGCCCTTTAGCGAGGCGCCATCCTCGACGCTGATGCGCGTAGTGGAAATATCTCCATGCACCGAGCCTTCCGCGCGAATGTCGACGCGATCGCTGCACTCGATGTTGCCCGTCACCTTGCCCATGACCACAACTTCGCGAGCCTGGATGCTGGCGTCCACTTTGCCGTTACGGCCAATGGTGACGCGGCTCTCGGGCATGGTGATTTTGCCTTCGATACGGCCGTCGATGTAGAGAGCTTCGGAGCCGCTGATTTCGCCCTTGATGACTAAAGTGCGGCCAATGGTCGCCTGATCCACCGGAGCAGTGACGTTCTTGGCGGGGTTATAGGAATTGGGGTTGGAAGCCGGGAAGCCCGACTTTTGGTTCAATGAATTGTCTGATGACTGAAGCATGCGACCTTCCTTGGGTTCCCGCGCGGCGTGCCCGGGGGCGCCGCTGCATGCGGTGGTCTTGAAATTTGTGGCCTACGCCAGTTCACGGCCACTTGGCCAACCTGACTATCGCACACTGGTAAGAGAAGCCGAGAGATTACGGAAGGAGGTGTACAGCTGCGGGAGGATCATTCTGAGGACTGGAGCGTGCCGCTGACCTCTTCCCATTCCGCGAGAAGCGCGGAGTGGTTGGCTTTCTGGCTCTCGAGTTCCTGCGATTGGCGCTGCGTTTCCTCTGGGCTCACGAAGCTCTGTAATGCGGTTTCCAGTTGGGCAATTTCGTCCTCGGCGCGGCCAATTTCGCCCTCCAGTTGTTTTACGCGATCTTCCATCTGCTTGCGCTTCAGGGGATTCAGACGCTTCTTGGGCTCCGCAGCACTGCCATTTCCGTTTGGTGGCAGCGCCGTTTCTGGCTGCTTTGGGGCCGCGGAATTGGCTGGGGCACGGATTGCTCCCGGAACATCATCCAGTGTGGGAGCTACGTGTTGCTTGCCCTCTTTGCGCCACAGCCACAGATAGTCCTCGTAATTTCCGGGGAAGATCTCCACGTTGCCGCCGCCGATCTCGAAGACTCTCGTTGCCAGTTTGTCTATGAAGTAGCGATCGTGGGATACGAAAACTACCGTTCCGGTGTACTCCATGAGCGCGTTCAGCAGGACGTCTTTCGCGCGCATGTCGAGGTGATTGGTGGGTTCGTCGAGCAGCAGAAAATTTGCCGGATGTAGCAGCAACCTCAATAAGGCATAGCGGCCGCGTTCGCCGCCGGAGAGGACGCCGATTTTCTTGAAGACGTCATCTTCAGAAAACAGGAAACAGCCTAGCAGTCCACGCAACTCGGTTTCGGTGGATCGCGGCGACATGGCGCCGAGATCATCGAGAATACGGGCGCCAGCATCCAGTTCTTTGTATTGGTCCTGCGCAAAGTAATCCAATATGACATTGTGGCCCAGCCGGTATTCGCCTGAACTCAATGGTTCGGTGCCTGCGAGCAGCTTAATCAAGGTCGACTTGCCCGCTCCGTTCACTCCTACCAGCGCGATCCGGTCTCCGCGCTCGATCATGAAGTTGACGTTGCGGAAGACTTCCTTTTGACCAGCACCATTCCTGCCGGGATAGCTCTTCGCGACATTCTCGAATTCAGCGACAATGCGGCCACTCGGCTTCGGCTGCGGGAACTTGAAGTGGATAGTTTTTTCTTCCGGAGGAATCTCGATGCGCTCGATCTTCTCGAGTTCTTTGATCCTGCTCTGAACCTGCTTGGCCTTGGTTGCCTGGTAACGGAAGCGGTTGATGAAGACTTCCAACTGGTCAATACGGTCGCGCTGGTTCTTGTACGCAGCCTGCATTTGCTCATTGCGCTGAGTCTTCTGCGCCAGGAACTTGTCGTAATTCCCGGTGTAGAACCAGAAGCGCTTGTTCCAGATTTCCGCGATCTTATCTACCGTCACGTCGAGGAAGTAGCGATCATGCGAAATCAGCAGGAACGTGTAGGGATAATTCTGCAGATACTCCTCGAGCCAGTTGCGAGCCTCGAGATCAAGATGGTTGGTGGGCTCATCCAGCAGCAGCAGGTTCGGCTTCTGCAGCAGGAGTTTGGCCAAGGCGAGGCGCATCTGCCAACCGCCGGAGAATTCATCGGTCAGGCGCTGCCAGTCGTCTTTGCCGAAGCCCAGGCCCATCAGTACGCGGCCGACATCCGCTTCAATGGAATATCCATCGCGGGCCTGAAACTCATGTTCGACGCGCTGGTAGCGGTCGGCCACGGCCGCGTATTGCGGGCTGGTGTGGTCGAGTTCCGCCATGCTGTGCGTGAGGGATTCGAGTTCCTGCTCCATGGCGCGCACATCGTCGAACACTGACATGCACTCCGCAAAGACAGTTCGCCCCGAGAGGGTGAGGCCATCCTGGGGAAGGTATCCGGCGGAAGTTCCCTTAGCGATGCTCAGGGTGCCGTAGTCGAACGTGTCCATGCCGGCGAGGACTTTCATCAGCGTGGACTTGCCTGTGCCGTTGCCGCCGACCAGGCCGATGTGGTCGTGGTTGGTGATGAGCCAGTCGACGTTTTCGAAAAGAAGTTTGTGGCCGAAGCGTTTTCCGGCGCCGGAAAGCTGAATCATGGGACTGCTTTTATCGTCTCATAAATTCCGGCTAGAGCGGCTGAAGAGAGGACGCGCAAGGAATTCTTACGGCCAGAATGTTGCGGTAATGGGGTCTTTGGCAGGTCGCGGGCCGCGCGCGGGGTAGGAGCCCCAGAGTTCGGTGTGATATTGAATTCTCTCCAGGGCGCGGTCGATTACCGCTTCCAGTTCGCGATAGTACTTCACTTCGCGGCCCTTCGCCAGACGACGCTTAGCCTCCACTGCGCTAACCCAGGTTGGCTTGCGGTTGGATTCATCCGGACGCCGCATCTGGTGGATCTCCATCAGAAACGCTTTCACGACGAATTCCTGCACTCCTCCCGTCTGCCAGAACACTCCTTTGGAATGCAGATAAAGATGGAAGTGGCGAGGCTCAATGGTGCCGATGGCGCCAGCTTCTTCTGCTGCTTCGCGCTCGGCGGCCTGGCTGTGAGAGAGACGCGGGTCCGTGGAGCCCTTGGGAAACGTCCACTTGTTGCCGCCATTGGTATTGACCAGGAGGAACTCGATTACGGATCCACGGCGGCGGTAGCAGATCGCGGCCACCTGAAGCGGCAGTGATTTCGCGGCTCGGGACGACGCCATGCGCAGCCCTCCTCAATACAGCATAGATGCAAGATATTTCA
>QHVR01000022.1 GCA_003223595.1 Acidobacteriota bacterium | reverse complement strand
TCGGCCGGCTGCTAACCCGTTTATTGTCAAGATTTTGCCCGTAACTGACTGAGCGCCACGGCTTATTTTGGAATTTGGCTCTAAGTCAAACATTCCACTAGACCACAGGGGGGAGGGGTACCCACCGGTTCGACCGGATTCCCAAAATGGGAACATGCGTCGACATGTTCTACGTAACATCTAATGGACTAGCTCCACAAAAATATGGGAAACACTTTCAAGACCGCGTTCCTGCTGACAGCTCTTACGCTGCTGCTGATGTTCTTCGGACGCTACTTCGGTGGCCAGAATGGAATGTTCCTGGCGTTGGCGTTTGCCGCCGTCATGAACTTCGTCTCCTACTTCTATTCCGACAAGATCGCGCTGGCCATGTATCGCGCCAAGCCAGTAACCCGCGAAGAACTTCCGCGCGCCTTCGCCGCCGTCGAACGCTTGACCCAGAAAATCGGCATTCCCATGCCGAAGATGTACGTGATCCCGACGGAGTCGCCGAACGCCTTCGCCACCGGACGTAACCCGAGCCACGCCTCGGTCGCAGTCACGCACGGCATTCTGCAGTTGCTTACCGACGAAGAACTCGAAGGCGTGCTGGCCCACGAGTTAGGGCACGTCAACAACCGCGACATCCTCATCAGCTCCGTCGCTGCGACGATTGCCGGCGCGATCACCATGCTCGCCAGCATGGGACGCTGGGCCATGATCTTCGGCGGCTACGAACGCAACGACCGTGACAATCGCGGAGGAGGACTAGCCGCGCTCTTCATGCTGATCGTCGCTCCCATTGCCGCCAGCCTCATCCAGTTGGCGGTCTCGCGCTCTCGCGAATATCAGGCCGATGCCACCGGAGCGCACTTTACCGGCAATCCTTACGCCCTGGCCAGCGCCTTGCAGAAACTCGATACCTACTCGCGCCGCTTGCCACTGCAAGCCACCCCATCGACCGCACACCTGTTTATCATCCAGCCGTTCCTGGGAGTGAGCGCAGGCATGTTTGCCAACCTGTTCTCCACTCATCCCCCGATCGCGAAAAGAATCGAACGCCTGACCGGAAGGCCGGCGGAGTTTATGCAGTAAAACAAGCTTCTAGCTTCTAGCTTTTAATTGACGGTAGTTCCCTCGGTGAGGAGGTATGCAAGAGGGATAGAGTGGATCGTTCTTCACCCTAAGGGCTCGAAACCGCGGGTGGACAACTAGAGCCCAAGATCGTAAGAAGCTAAGAGCTAAAAGCCAAGAGCTAAAAGCTAAGAGCTAGAAGCTGATCCTGTGACTCCCGTAACTCCATCCAACGCGCCGCCGCCTAGTAGAATTGAAGGGATGTCTCCCGAAACCGCCGTTGCCGTATCCCAGAAAGCTGCCGAACTGGAAAAAGCTCTGCGCCGCGTGATTCGCGGCAAAGACGATGTCGTCCGCCTCGCGGTAGTCAGTATTTTTGCCCGCGGACACCTGCTTATTGAAGGCGTTCCGGGCGTTGGCAAAACCACTCTCGGACAAGCGCTGGCTCGCGCCATCGACTGCACTTTTCAGCGCGTGCAGTTCACCAGCGACATGCTGCCCTCCGATGTTATTGGCATTTCCGTCTATTCCGCCGCCGAGCAGGAGTTTGAATTCAAGCGCGGCCCGGTATTCACCAACGTGCTGCTGGCGGACGAAATCAATCGCACCACGCCGAAGACGCAATCGGCGCTGCTGGAGGCCATGAACGAAGGCCAGGTCACGGTTGACGCTCACTCCTACGAACTGCCGCAGCCGTTCCTGGTAATTGCTACCCAGAATCCGGTCGAACATCACGGCACTTATCCCCTGCCCGAATCGCAACTGGACCGGTTCCTGATGCGCGTCCGCATGGGATATCCCGACGCGCAAGCGGAGCGCCAGATTCTGCGCTCCGAAGCAGGCGTAGCGCATCTGGACGAATTGCGCCCGATCCTCACCGGCGCAGAAGTTCTCGAAATGCAGCAAGCGGTAAAGAAAGTGCGGGTGGATGATTCGCTGGTGAACTATGCGCTTGAAATCGTGCGCCGCACGCGGGAATCCGAATTCCTGTCGCTCGGCGTTTCCCCGCGCGGCTCGCAGGCTCTCTATCGCGCCGCACAAGCCATGGCATTCCTGGAAGGCCGGACTTTCTGCACCCCCGAAGACATCAAACCGCTGGTGGTTCCGGTGTTCGCACATCGCATCGTCGTGAATGGTCTATACGCCTCGACGCTGAAGAAGTCCGAGCAATCGGATCAGGTGTTGAAAGACATCATCGAAAACGTAGCCGTCCCGGTCTAGAAGACGTTAACTCTGGGGCATGTCGTGATCTCGCCCAATCCACCACCTTGCATCGCGAGGCTATAATCCTCGCGTCATGTCGTTCCTGCGCTTTCTCATGCTGCTGTCGATGGTGGTCTGGGTCGGTGGACTGGTCTTCTTCGCCTTCGTGCTCGCGCCGACAGCGTTCCAGGTTCTGCCGAATACGCATCTCGCGGGTAACGTTGTGGGCAGAGCGCTCGGCAAATTGCATTGGCTCGCGATCTTCTCCGGAATCGTATTCCTGATCTCTTCCGTGCTCTACAGCCGCGTTACGCAGGGCTCGCCGCATGTTTTTGCCGCGAGGCATGTGCTCATCGTGGTGATGCTGGCGCTCACGCTCTTGTCGCAGTACTGGATCATTTCCCGCATGGACAAGCTGCGTGCCACCATCAGCGATTTTGCGGCAGTGCCGCTGAACGATCCCATCCGCATGCAATTTGACGCTCTGCACGCGTGGTCCACGCGCGTGGAAGGAGCAGTGCTGATCTTGGGGCTGGTAGCAATCTACCTCACCGCGAATGCTTTCGGGAAGAGGTGAGAGGTTCAGTTCTCCGTTCTCAGTTCTCAGATCGAGGTTGTGAATCACTATGTTGCGATAGCTGAGAACTGACTACTGAGAACTGGGAACTGACTTCAGCGCCGGCTGCGCGCTTCAAACACTTCCCTGATTCTGTTAGCCAGCACATGCAACTCGAAGGGCTTTTGCAGGACTTGCGCTTCTTCGCCATCGCCGGGCAGTGAACCAATTTCTCCCTCGGTGTAACCCGACATGAAGAGGACCTGCATCTCGGGACGGCGCTCCAGCATTCGTCGCGCGACCTCCGAGCCTCGAATATGCGGCATCACCACATCGGTAAGCAGCAGATCGATTCTGCCGGTGTAGTGTTCAGCGAGCGCAACCGCGTCACGGCCGTCGGTCGCCTCCAGCACCGAATAGCCCAGCCCCTGCAGGAACTGGCAGATCATCCAGCGCAGGTCCGGCTGGTCTTCCGCCACGACGATCGTTTCCTTTCCAGGTTGCGCTGGTTCCAGCGAAAGCTCAGGCAACGCGAATTTCGCGGGCGCAGAAACGCGCGGAAAATAGATGCGGAACGTGGAACCGCGCCCCAACTCGCTGCTCACGCGAACGTGCCCGCCAGAGGCGCGCACGATGTTGTACAACACCGACAACCCGAGACCGGTCCCTTCCTCTTTGCTCTTGGTGGTAAAGAACGGCTCGAAGATCTTGCTTTGAGTCTCGGCATCCATGCCGATTCCCGTATCGGTGACCGCCAGCATCACGTAATCGCCCGCCGGCAGCCCCGAGGAGGAGCGGCCCAAGCGAGCCTTTTCCCTTCCAATGTGCGCGGTTTCGAGCATCAGCTTGCCGCCTTTGGGCATGGCATCCCGCGCATTCACCACCAGGTTCATGATGACCTGCTCAATCTGTCCGGGATCGGCGCTGATGCAACCCGCACGATGATCGAGGTTCACGACCAGATCCATCTCTTCGCGCAGAACGCCCAGCAGCATCTCGCTCATTTGATCCACCAGGGAATTCACCTCGAGCACCTGGGGCGTGAACTGGTGCTTGCGGCTGAACGAAAGCAACTGCCGGGTGAGGCCGGCCGCGCTCGTCGACGCCCGCAGGATGGTGTCGACGTTCTTGCGGATCTCGGGACTGGCGCTCTCTTCCTGGCGTACGATCTCGGCGTATCCCTGAATGACCATCAGCAGATTATTAAAGTCGTGAGCGATGCCTCCCGCCAGTCGCCCCACCGCTTCCATCTTCTGCGACTGCCGCACCTGCTCCTCCAGGCCGCGCCGCGTCGTGACATCTCGCGAGGTCACCACAATTCCTCCCACCGCAACATCATTGAGCAGATTGTTTCCCACGGATTCCAGCCAGACCCAGGTGTGATCTTTACGGCAGAAGCGAAACTCAGGAGGCGCCGCGCTTCCCACCTTCAGCGTGACCCTTTCCAGCGCACCCCTTACTGCAAGGCGATCATCGGGATGAACGAACGAGAGAAAGTTCTGGCCCAACAGTTCCGAAGGCTTGTATCCGGCGACGCGTTCGATGGACGGGCTGTGGTAAAGCATGGTCCCGTCCACCGCCACTACCGTAATCACGTCCGAAAGATTCTGCATCAGGTACCCGAAGCGCTCCTCGCTCCGTCGCAGAACCGCCTGGGCTTCGACCCGCTCGCGGATGTCGCGAAAGATGCCCATGATCGCCCGCCGTCCCTTGAGCTCCGTAATACTCGCGTTCACCTCAACCGGAAGGCGCGTTCCATCGGCACGCTGTAATTCCAGTTCGCAGCTGTGCTTGCCATTGGCCTGAACGGAGAGCAATTGGGGTGAGCCGGGCTCCGGTTTGGGATAGAGATCGCCTTCCGCCATTCCGATGAGGTCGCGTTCCGGAATCCCGAGCATGTCGCCCGCTCTGTGATTGGCCTCAACGATCCGGCGAGTTTCAGGGTCGATCACCAGGATTGCGTCGTTGGCCGTGTTGATGAGGTTTCGGTATTTCTCTTCCGAGTTGCGCATCTGCCGGAGCACAAGGACCGACAGCCCAATGCCGGCCAGGAGCAGCAGCGCTGTGGCCAGCAAAATGGCGCTGGAGAGCGCCCGATTCGTCCAGCGGGCGCCCTCACCCAGGATGGCCGAAAACTTATCCTCTAAAGGAGTCAAGCGGCCATCAATGGCCGCAATCTGCTCCGTAATTTGCCGTACTTTGACAGGGTCAGCATGGCGGGACTGTACCTCGCGATGAAGTTCGTCGGCCAGCACACGAATCTGGTCGATATAGCCGTCGCCCTCGGTCCAAATCTCAATTGCCTGCGCCATGTAGCCAAAGCGCCGGAAATGGCGGAAGACAAAGGCCAGGTTCTCCACATCATCGGCACTGTTGCGGCCCTGAACCAGGCCCTCACGCACCAGCTTCATGTCGGGATGGGGAAGTTGCAACTGGAGCCGGGCCTGCTTGTCGCCGATTGGCACTGCGATCTCACGCAGATACTGCTGGAAGTCCGCCTCGTTGCGGCTTTCCCCATATTCTGTAAGGCTCAGGACGGCCCGTTTTTCCGCCTTGGACCATAGACCCTCTCCGCCGACGTACGCTCGAACACCGCTCAGAATCTCTGCCCGGAGTATGCCCAGGGCGAACACGCAGACCACGATGGCGACGAACACGCCAACGATTATCAGCAGTCTTTTTGCGACAGGCAGGCGCTGTAACATGTGCTTCTCAGTTCCGGCTAAGTCTCTGAACCGCATACCCGATGCCGTGGAACCCAATCATCTAAGCCGGAGAGATCAGGCGACCCAGGCTGTCGTTCTTTGAGGCGTGCAGCCGAATCACACGCCTCAAAACTGTGAGAGTGTAACTCAAGAATATCGGTTTTTGCGGGAAACTGTTCGCACGAGAAAAGGGGTGGGTTCTAAAACCTTCGTGTACTCGGGGCCTCATCTACCTGGACAGCGAGACGAGGCTCCTCAAACTCGTTGGGAATAGCGAAAACAGTCCGGCGCGTGATCATTCACCAATCCCACGGCTTGCATAAATGCATAGCAGATGGTGGATCCGATGAAGTTGAAGCCGCGGCGCTTCAGGTCTTTGCTCATGGCGTCAGATTCTGCGCTGGTCGCGGGCACCTTGCGCACCTTCCAGGGATTCACCTTGGTCTTGCCCCCTACGAACTGCCAGATGTAGCGATCGAAGCTGCCGAATTCCTGTTGTACGAGGAGAAAGGCTTTTGCGTTCTGGACCGCCGACCTGATCTTGAGCCGGTTGCGAACGATAGCCGCATCCGAAAGCAGCGTATTCACCTTCCGGCTGTCATATCGTGCCACGCGGGCGGGATCGAAATTATCGAACGCTCGCCGGTAGTTGTCGCGCTTATTTAGGATGGTGCTCCAACTCAGCCCGGCCTGCGCACCTTCAAGGACGAGGAATTCAAATAATGTCCGATCATCGTGAACCGGAACACCCCATTCCTCGTCGTGGTAGCGAATGTAGTTCTCGCCTTTGGCCCACGAGCATCGAATACGACGATCATTGGATGAGGTTGGCATGCGCGGCATGACGAGAGAGCGCCCCGGACGAGGCGTCCGGGGTACACCACCGGGGTTCACACAGCCGCGGACTATTGCAGCGACTTCGGGTCCGACCGGTTTGTGGGAGACTTCTTATCCAGTAGCGACACCAACTGCTGTGCACTCCCGGGAATGCCGACCTTGCCGCCGCGAATAATTTCTTTCGCCGTCAACCTGCGTCCATACAACTTCTCGTTGGCGCTGCCATCGGAGCGCAGCGTCGAGCCTTCCAGAGAAACGCCGGCAAACAATCCCTTGTTGCGAGAGTATGAAAGGATTTCTGCGTTCATCACGATATCGGTCGCGCCCTCGGCGGTTCGGCCCTTTGGCCCGGCCGCCGCCGAGGCATCAGCACCCAACTTCACTTTGCTGGTAAGTAAAGACGTGGCGCCTTTGGGATTCATCACCAGCAGGACAAAATCGGTAGCCTGCCCACCCAACTGGAATCCGATGCTGATTCCCTCCAATGCATACAGTGCGGGAGCTCCCCATTTGCCGGTATAGTGCTGGCCGTTGCGGCAGACCATCACGCCGCGCCCGTAGCTGCCACCGATGCCGAACGCTCCCTTCTTCACTGAAGGCAGCACTACCACGCATTCGGCCTTGTCCAACAAGTCCTGCGGAATATCGTCTGGGATATTGAGAATCTCCTTCAAGACCTCGCCAGCCTCTTTCACGCGCTCCTGCTCGTGCTCGCTATCGGCAGCAAACGCGGAAGCTGAAAAGGACATGAGAACCGTCAGCAGACACACGATCAGCTTATTCATCGAATCCCCCTGCACAGATTTTAAGAAAAAAACTGAACCGCCGTGAGACTATGTTGCCCCTGCATCTCCGGGGTAACGTATCAGCGGCTTGGGACCGCGCAAGTGGTTTGGATTGCATGTTTTTTGCCATGCCCTGGTGCGTGCTCCTTTTGTAACTTGGCACATCGACGCCACCCCCCTAAAGTCAAGCACATAGCGGTCCCGGCGGGGTTCCTACTTCGGCACGCCAAGTGCATCTAAAGAAGCAAGGAGTTTGTTGGGACGCAGTTTAGAAGGCACTCAGGGTGAAAAAATTGGATTCTCCGGGCATGAAGTACACGAACTGGAAAATTCGGGTTTTAGGCCTTTTGGCGACAACCCTTTTGGGTCTGGGACAAGTACGAGCTCAATCTGCATACGTCTCTGGCACGCCGACGCTTAACGGTGCCAGCCCCGCGGCCTCCACCGAGAGCGC
>QHVR01000021.1 GCA_003223595.1 Acidobacteriota bacterium | reverse complement strand
CCAAAAAACTGACGGCGGGCAGCAGCAAGGTCGCGCTACGTGATCCCGAGGGCGTCATGCTGGCGGCTTTGCACATCGAGGAAGTCTGGCAGCCGGATCGCGCCGCTGAAGCCAAGGCCGTCTTCAACAGCACCAGCAAAGCGCACCCGGGCGCAGACTTCGCTATCAACAAGTCGAATGCCTGGTATATAGGCGGACGGCTCGAAGGGCTGCAGGCACCATCGCATTACGATTTCCGCACTCTACGATTCACTCCGGCGGAATTGCGCGCGGAGTTTGCGCGCCTCGGGTGGCGCCGAGTAGTGGCTTTCCAAACCCGCAATCCCATGCACCGTGCCCACGTCGAACTGACATTCCGTGCCGCCAAGCAGGTTGAAGCCAACCTTCTGATCCATCCTGTCGTCGGAATGACCAAGCCTGGGGATGTGGACTATTACACTCGGGTGCGTTGTTATCAGTTGCTCAGTTCCAAGTATCCGCAGGGTACGCAGAAGCTGTCGCTGTTGCCGTTGGCGATGCGTATGGGCGGGCCGCGGGAAGCGATGTGGCACGCGCTGATCCGCAAGAATCATGGCTGCACTCACTTCATTGTGGGACGCGACCATGCCGGACCGGGCAAGGACACCGATGGCAAGCCGTTCTACGGGCCCTACGAAGCGCAGGGACTATTCAAGAAACACGAGTCCGACATCGGCGTGACCATGGTTCCCTTCAATATGATGGTCTACCTCGAGGCTGAAGACCGCTACGTGCCGGACGACGAGGTCAAGCCCACCGACCGCGTTCTGAATATTTCCGGGACCGAATTGCGGCAGCGTCTCAACGAAGGGCGCGACATTCCCGGATGGTTCACCTATCCCGAAGTTGTACACGAACTGCGGCGCAGCTTTCCGCCTCGCAGCCAGCAGGGCGTGACGATCTTCTTCACCGGACTGTCCGGCTCAGGGAAATCGACCATCGCCAATGCGCTGCTGACCAAGTTCCTGGAAGTTGGCGGCCGGCCGGTGACGCTGCTCGACGGCGACCTGGTGCGCAAGCATCTTTCTTCCGAGCTTGGGTTCTCCAAGGAGCATCGGGACATTAATATCCGCCGTATCGGATACGTGGCGTCAGAAATTACCAAGAACGGCGGAATTGCGATTTGCGCGCCCATCGCTCCTTACGATGCCACTCGCAAGCACGTGCGGCAAATGGTTGATCCTTACGGCGGATTCATTCTGGTGCATGTGGCCACTCCGGTGGAGGTTTGCGAGCAGCGCGACCGCAAAGGTCTCTATGCCAAGGCACGCGCCGGCATTCTCAAAGAGTTCACCGGCATTTCCGATCCGTACGAGGTTCCGGCGGACGCGGAAGTTACCATCAATACGGGCGAACTGTCTCCCGAGGAAGCGGCGCAGCAAATTATTCTGCACCTGGAGCGCGAGGGCTTCATCGGAGTAAGCGGAGCGGCTGCCTAAGGGCGAGCTGAGCGTCCATGGAACTGCTGGCAGTTAAAGTTGTGGTTGGATTTGTCGTCGGCATTCTCATCGGAATGAGCGGCGTGGGGGGCGGCGTGTTGCTGCTTCCTGTGCTGATCTTCGGGTTGAGAGTGCCGCCGATTATGGCCGTTGGCTCGGACGCGCTTTTCAACTTCTTTACCAAAATACCCGCCAGCCTGATGCACCTGAAAAAAGGAACCGTCAGGCGGAAAGTTGTGCTGGCGCTGGCCACCGGCAGCGTCCCGGGATCGGTTTGCGGGGTCAAGCTGTTGATGCATATCCGACATTTGTACGGTGATGGCGTCAACAACTTCATCAAGACCGCAGTGGGCATTTTGCTCATCGTCATCCCACTGTTGTTGTTGTTCCAGCGGCGAATTGAGGAGCGCGTTGTCAACCGTCCGCCCACCATGAGTGGCTTCGCCGGGATGGTCTGCATCGGTCTAGTCGCGGGTTTTTTGGTCGGGATGACCTCGGTGGGTTCGGGAAGCATCATTATGATGTTGCTGTTGCTCTTCTACAGTTTCCCGCCCAAAATCAATGTTGGAACTGACATTGTGCATGCGGTGGTGCTGACCGGAGTCACGGGGCTTCTGCATTTTCGGCTAGGAAATGTGGATCCCACTCTGGTACTGACGCTGCTGGTTGGCTCCATACCAGGCGGGTTGCTGGGCTCGCATCTGGCTACGCGCGTTCCCATGCTCTGGCTGCGCCGAATCTTGTGTGCCCTGCTGTTGATCACAGGAGCCCGCATGCTCTGGCCCGTATAGACGATCCAGACGGTGCTCAGGCGCACGCCGCTTATGATGCCGCAGGTCCGGCACCATACACTTCGAGCCATTTCGCTCGTACCGACGACCAGCAGTAGCTCCCCAATGCGTCATGCGCCTGTCGAGCGATCTTCGCCGCCAGGTCTTTTTCTCGAAGCAGTCGGAGTACCTGCTCCGCCAAGGCCTGCGGATCTCCCACAGGCGCAATGAGAGCCGTCACTTCATGGATGACCATCCACGGAATACCGCCGGCTGCGGTCGTCACCACAGGCATGCCGCAGGCCATCGCTTCGACGATAGAGAGCGGAGCATTGTCGAGGAAGGATGCGTTAACAAAGAGGTCAGCGCGTTCGTACCATCCTGGCATCTGTTCGTTTGAGACGGTGCCACAAAACTCCACGGCCGAGAGTCCAAGGCGCCGAACCAGAGCCTCCAGGTCTGGGCGCAAAGGCCCATCTCCGACCAGATAGAGTACCGCGTCGGGGTAATATGCCTGTACCACGGCAAAGGCATGAATGATCACATCAATTCCATAGTCCGGGCTCAAGTTCCGCGCGCAGAGTATCGTTGGAAGCAGGTTCGTTCGGGGACGATAGTGGAACTGATCACGGATGATGTTGGGCACAATGGAGACGGACAGGCCGGCTTCCGCAAACTTCGCAGCCAGATAAGCTGAAGGGACTACGATGTTTGCCGTTCGGCTGAGTACGAATCGCACGAGCCTGGAGGCGGCGAACTTCTCCCAGCTGCGGGCCGTGTGATAGTTGAGTACAAATCTTTTCCCCTGCCATCGGGAGATCAACCATGCCGGAAGACAGGTCAGCAGAAACGAACTATAGGATGCGGAGAAGACGTGCGCGACGTCGACGGGCGACATCGCAGTCCACAAGGAACGGGCATAGATCGGAAAGCGAACCAGCGTGCGAATGAAGGGAATGTGCTCGATCTCACGCATCCATTTTGGAAGGCTGGGGTTGCTTGGCAGAAACGAAACGGCGAGATCCGGATCGTCTTGCCACTTCCGGCAAAGAAGTTCCGCCTCAACCTCCTGGCCACCGACAATCCCGCGTGGCGAAGGACCGATGATGAGTACTTTCAAAGTAGCCAAACGGGCTCCCGGGCTCGTGCGTTAAGCGGCTCGCATCGTGTCGACGTAAGTGAGATGTCTGGCTTTGGTGTGCTGCCGCAGTCAGAACTTCATGAGGCGCTCCGGAGCGGCAGGTCCAGCGGCTGCTTGGCTGAGGCAGGATCCGGAAACGCGAGCGCCAATGCCTCTTCTGTAGATATCGGTTGCCGCCACCCCAGGTCTCTGAGTTTCTGGCTTGAAAACTGGTGGCCTCTCCAGGAGCAGGCCGCTTTGTAACGCGTAAGTATGAGGGGAATCTGCCCAGCGCTCCATGCATTGCCAAGCCGATTCACATAACACAGCGCCAAAAGCACGGCGAACGGCAAGCGCACTGCGCAAAGCTGGTTAGTGCACCGGCGATATCGTTCGAGATACTCGACACCCGTCGGTGCATCATCATCGACAACGTTGTAGGCTTCATTGGCGGCTTCGGGTTTTGTGCCGCAAAAGATAACCGCATTCGCGCAGTTGTCAATATAGGTTATTGCCAGCTTTCTTCTGGAGCGGGCCTGCAGCAATAGGCCACCTAAACTCAGTCCGAGCCGGACTGGCAACTGTCTCTGGCCGGGTCCGTAGATGTAACTCGAGCGCAAGATCGTGAGTTCGATGCGGCTGCCAGCCAGATATTCCTGAAAGAGCTGCTCTTGCCAGATCTTGGCATGCGTGTAAGCATCCCTCCTCTCAGGGTGCGTGTCGAGGGCCGCATCCTCGGTGACGATGTTCCTGGGGCTTGCATTCGCCAGGCCGTAAACGTTGAGAGAACTGATTAGCACGACTCGTTGGGGGCGGGCCCGCAGGATCGCCTTCAACAAATTCTTCGAGCCCACAACAGTGCCCGCGAAAACGGTGGCCGGCAAGCCGCGCGTCTCCGCCGCCAGATGATAGACGACTCGCACCCCATCCACTGCTTGCGCCGTGTGCTCCGGAGAGAGAAGGTTGCCCTGCACCATGTGGGAGTTTGCCGATTGTGCAAGCAGTGTGGCCAATGACTGCTCAGGCAGCAGGTTATAGCCCGGCCGGATCAGACATCGAACCGAAGCTCCGTTCGCGAGCAGCCCATTTACAACCGCCCGGCCGAGGAAGCCGGTTGCTCCTGTAACTAGGCAATCAATTTCTCTTTGCATTCTGCGCCCCTCGCGTCCAATAGAACACGATCCGTCAACCTGGAAACTCTCAAGATCAGATCGTGGGGGATAGGAACTGGGTCGTCGCGAACGATCGAGCGGTAGAAGGAGCGAATTAGGTACTGCAGACCCGAAAAGTAGCCGAATTCGCCTTTTGTCATGCGGACCATGTTCCTGTTGGCGTACTTGAGCCGTCCCCAGGCTTCTTCGTATCCGCTCAGCAGTGCACCGACTGCGCCACGATGACGGGGAGGCCGATCGATGCACAGGATTCCTGATGTGAAATCGAGTGACGCGCTTCCCCTGGTGCCAAACACCTGGAAGCGGTGAAGCACCGGACGTATTTCCGAAGAGAAGACAGCGGTCGCCGTTACCCTGTCATCCTTGATGAGAACGCGCATTTCGCTCGGCATGTCGTGTTGCAAGGACGACTGGCCCGCCCAAATCACGGTTTCTACAGAGGGATCGTCACCCGGCAAGTATTCACAGATTTTGTTAAAAATATGGTCCGCAACGTTGTAGATCAATTGTGCCGGAAGTCCGCGAACCCAATGATCCGGATCGTTGAGAACGGGCCTGGCAAATGGCCCGGTTAGGTTGTAGCCAAAGTGGCTATTTAAATGGACCACCTCGCCAATGGCCGCCGACTGCAACAAGTGGCGCAGGTCGCGGGCAATCGGGTCGAAATAGTGTCCCCATGCCACCGTCAGTTTCCGACCCGCAGCCTCTGCCCTCGATAACAATTGCTCGGTCGCTGCATAAGAGCAGGTCGCCGGTTTCTCTATGAGAACGTGGCAACCCGTTTCGAAGGCCATCGTCGCGAGACCCAAGTGGACTTGTGGAGGTGCAGTGATGTGCACGACATCGGGCCGCTCCTTCTCCAGCATCTCGCCGTAATCGCTGTAGCATTGGCGCACATCGTACCTTGAACCTAGTTGCTCGGCCATGATGGGTTCGCGATCGCACACAGCCACCAGATCGGCATCCGGGATGTGCTGAATTTGCGCGACATGGTTTTCCGCGGCTTTGCCGCAACCAACGAGTGCAATCCTGAGGGGCAACTACGTTCTCCCTTTATGAAGTGGCGGAGGGAACAGAGAAGGCGAGGAATGATACCAACGTAATCCGCCTTTTTCAACGAATCACGGTCTCGGCGGAGTAGCCGCACGGTAGCCAGCGCTAGCGACGACGTTTGCAAAACCGGATTAAGGCTTTGAAGATCTGTTTTTCATCACTCAACCTTAAGTCGTTAGCGAACCAAGAAAACACGCTTCGCAGCCATCTTCCGGGTCGCACAGGATCGACCGGAAATCCTATCGGGTTTGAGGCAACACGTTCAGGCGAAAGAAGTTCTCTCCTGTGAAGGTCATGGCTCCAACCCCGAGATTGCCCCGCTTAGCGCTTCCCACATTCTGGCTATGCGTTACTGATCACCGAAGATGACGGGCTCAAGTGGGCGAACAGCTTGCTGTCACCAGTGGGGGTTTTGGGACCCGTAATCCTTGCCGGATTTAGGTCGAATGCGCGGCAACCATCCGCAGCCACTCTGGCATCTACTTGGTCGCACGTCGATAGCGACTTCTTTCTTCAGCGCCGCACACGACGAATGACAACAATCTGTTTTCGCGGGATTGCCCTCGGGTTGATCGCGACGGCCTTGTGCTTGTCCTCTTGCTCCAGCAGCAGTAGAGCAAGTACGGGCAAAGGCTCGACTCCGCCAACTTTAGTTTTCTCTGCAAATACAAATTCAATCAGTTCAGGACAGAGTGTTACCCTGAATTGGAACGCGACTAATGCCGCATCGGTGACGATCACAGCCACGGCCGGGTCGTCTGCGCGGACATTGATCACGAGTTCCAAGGTCGTGGGTTCGGTGACAGACTCACCGAGCCAGACGACGACTTACTCTGCCGTGGCGGCGGGGGATGGCGGGAACACCCCGGCTCAATCCGCCACAGTTCAAGTCCTGCAAGCGGTAACTCCTACCATCACCCAATTCAGCGCCAGCCCAAGCACAGTTAACAGCGGCCAAACCACGACTCTCACATGGGCGACGCAGAATGCGACCTCCGTCACGATCACTCCTAGCATTCCGATGCCCGAGGATGCCATAACGCTTCCCACGTCGGGCTCGGCTGTGGTTCCTGTGAGCACAACAACAGTTTTCTCAATCACGGCGACCGGGCCGGGTGGTAGCGTGGGTCCCCAATCGGTCACCGTGTTGGTTCCCGTAGTCTTGGCCTTGACAGCCAGTCCAAATACAATTGCGCCAGGACAGACGTCAACGCTCGCGTGGCGGGTGGCAAACGGAAGCCCAAGTTCTCTTAGTATTACTGACGGGGCCGGCGCTGTGGTATGTAATCCTTGTGCGCTGCCAGAGGGCACGACCATAGTAACTCCCTCCTCCACCAGTACGTACACTGCAACCGCCGTGATATCTACGGATAACTCCATCACACAGTCAACCACCGTGACGGTAAGTGCAGCCAAGGCGGGAGTTATCAAGCACATCTTCTTTATGGCGCAAGAGAACCGCTCGTTTGATAATTATTTCGGACAACTTGGAGCCTATCGCGCGGCCCGACTGGCGCAGTTCGGCATCAACGACCAGCGGACGGTGGATGGCTTCGATCCCAAAGTGACGCTCACTAACGCTCACACGGGCGCAAAGGTTCAGCCGTTCCATCAGGCAACTGTGTGCACGAACAATACCAGGCCAGACTGGGGTGAAAGCCATCATGACGTGGCTCTCGTCGGGGGAGACTCGGCCTGGGCCACGACGACGAATTTCACTTCAAGCTCTTTTGCGATGTCGGGCTTCTTGGATAGCGCGACCATCGCCAGCAACACCATTGATCCCAATGGCACGAGGGCGATGGGCTATTACAATGAGCAGGATCTCCCTTTTTATTACGATCTGGCGACGTTCTTCGCGACGAGCGATACCTGGTACTCTCCCGTTCTGGGTAATACAGTTCCCAACCGCTTGTTTCTGATGGCGGCAACCTCGTTTGGACATGAGTTCCCCGACGGCGGAGGCCATCCTTTGTACGCCGCACCAACCCTCTTTCGTGCGATGAATACGGCCAATGTCAGCTGGATTTATTACTACAAAGACTCAATTTTCCTGTCCAATTTTGCGGATTTCCAGGATCCCGCGATCCAGCCGAAGACCTTTCCGGTAAGCGATTTAATGAATCGGCTAGCCGGGACCTGTAGCTCTGGCCCCTGCGATCCCGACAAAGTGCTGCCGGAGGTAATTTTTATTGACGGTGGAGCCGGGGCGAGCAACACAGATGAGCATCCCAATCCCAGCGTTGACCTTCAGCGAGGCGCCGCTTACGTCCAATCGATCATTTCCGCGCTCATGGCGAGTGACGCGTGGAAGGACTCGATCTTCATTCTGACGTACGACGAGGGCGGCGGACTTTATGATCACGTGCCGCCTGTTTCGGTTCCTTTGCCCGACTCTTACGGACCCGGTCAATGTCCCGACCCGAATAACGGCTCCGCCAGATATTGTGCTACCAGCGCTGTGGGGGGAACTTTTAATCTAACCGGCTTTC
>QHVR01000662.1:589-3088 GCA_003223595.1 Acidobacteriota bacterium | reverse complement strand
CGGGATGCGATATTTTTCGACAAGCTCGATGAAGTCCGCGGGTGTGTAGCGCGAGAGCGCAGACTTCGCGAAATGCGGATTCGCGGAAAGAAAGTTATCCGGACTACAGTGAAGGTTGGTAAAATTGCATCGCCCGCCGCCGGAAATCAGGATCTTCTTGCCTACCCGATCCGCGCGCTCGAGCACCGCCACGCGCCGCCCGCGTTTGCCTGCTGTGATGGCGCACATCAGTCCCGCTGCCCCGCCACCCACAATCAGCGCGTCGAAGGAGTGGGTCACGAGAGGTCACATGTAGAACAGGCTGAGCCGCGGCAATCGATATTTCTCCAGCAGCCGCTTGTTCGTGTACTGCTTATGCAGTTGTTCGATTTGCGGCCCGGACATCTTCGACCGATAAGGTGCCAGATCGCGGTCCGCTTGCGCACGGATGGCAAGCATCTCTTCATCGGAGGTCCCAGTCAGCAGCGCTGCGAACAGCTTTTCCTCCAGCACCGTCAGGCGGCGCTCCAGATCTTCCAGGCGTTTCGGCGTCGCCGTGAGTTCTTCCGCCAGCCTTCGCAGCGTTGCCGCTGTCTCCCGAACCAGCGCACTTGTGCCCGCTTCGCTGGCGTTGACATCGTTCAGCAACTCGGCGTTGCGCTGCAAATACCGTGCCACCACCTCTGGCTCAAATCCTTCTCCCGCGCGCGACTTTGGTTGCGCATCTGTCGATGCGCCTACCGCCGCCTCCTTCATGTCTTCGGCTGCGACCAAGACTGCCTGGGAGCAATACGCCAGGCTGTTAATCTTTTTTGTTTTCGTGGGCCGCTGATCGTAACGATCAAATGCTTCATCGATTCCACGCAACACCGCCGCGAGCGGAATTCCCGCGTCTTTCCAGGTCTCAATCAGCGCCCAGTCGAGGGTCGATAGCAGCAAGCCTCCGCCGCGCCGCTGCAGGTAGCGCTCCTCAATTTCCGTAAAGTAGTTGAAGTAATTTTCCACGACAGGTCAGCGGGAAGAACGCGGCACCGCAGTCGGTTTGCTGGCGTCGCCGTTCTTCGACTTGGACGGCGCTGCTTTGCCTGCCGTTGTTGCGGATGGCTTCGTCGCATTTGAATCCTTGCGCCCGGGAACATTGCGCTCCCATATGATGCGCAGGCCTTCCAGGGTCAGCGACTCGTCGACGGTCTTGATGTACTTTGATCCCGTGCCGATCATCGGCCCTAGGCCCCCGGTCGCAATCACTTGGCACTGCGCTCCCAATTCCGCCAGCAGCAATTCCAGAATTCCGTCCATCAGCCCGATATAGCCGTAGTAAAGGCCGGATTGCAGGCTACCCACAGTGTTGGTTCCAATCACGCGCGCCGGTTTGCAAATCTCGACGCGCGGCAGCCGCGCCGTGCGCTCGAACAGCGCGTCCGCGGAAATACCGATCCCGGGAGAAATCACTCCTCCCATGTACTCGCCTCTTGCGGAAACACAATCAAAAGTTGTGGCAGTCCCGAAATCTACGATGACGCAAGGCCCGCCATACTTATCGAAAGCGGCCACGGCATTCACGATTCGATCGGCCCCCACTTCGGCAGGGTTGTCGTAATGCACCGGCATCCCGGTTTTCACTCCCGGTTCGATGAACAGAGGACGCAGATTGAAGTAACGTTCGCACACCTGCCGCAGCACTGGGTCGAGCGGCGGCACCACGGAGGAAATCACAATGCCGCGAATGCCCTCTGCCTTCAGTCCAGCCATGGAGAAGAGATTGCGGAACAGCACGCCATATTCATCAACTGTGCTGGTTCGTGACGTGGCCACGCGCCAGTTCGCCAACAGGCGCTTGTAGCTCGGCTCCCCTTGCCCTTCGACCGGGGCTGATCCTTTGCCTTCAGAGCCGAAGACGCCGAGCACCGTATTCGTATTCCCAACATCGATGACCAGTAACATAGTCGAACGCTGCCCCACTCCCTACAGCTATTTCCGCTCCCGCACCGTCCCGCTCAATACGGTCTGCACCCCGTGCGCAGTCTTCAGCTGCAGAAACCCGCGCGCATCCAGTCCTGCCGTGGTTCCTTCCATGGCCGAAAAGGTTTCTTCGATCCGCACTTTCTTGCCGTACGCCCACGACGAGCGTTCCACAAAGCGCCGCGTAATCGACTGCATCGCATCGGGACTTTCCAGCAAGGTCCGGTACTCGCGATCGAGTGATTTTAGTAAAGCGGCCGCCACTTCCACTCGCGACCACTCGCTTCCGGTCACCATGCGCAACGACGTCGCACCCAACTCCGGCGGGAAACTCGCCTGGTTCACGTTGATCCCAATTCCCACGACGATGTACCGCACCTGCGTCGCCTCGGAATTCATTTCCGTGAGAATACCGCAGACTTTTTTGCCCTCGATCAGCAGATCGTTGGGCCATTTCAAATCCGGCGCGACATTCGGATCCACCTGCTGAATCGCCGCCTGCACCGCAAGCCCCGCCGCCAGCGAAATCACAAGTACGTCCGACGGAGGCAGCGGTGG
>QHVR01000662.1:0-514 GCA_003223595.1 Acidobacteriota bacterium | reverse complement strand
GCCGTTTGCTCTTCCGCCAGGAATATGCTGCCTTGGGGAGCGCCTTCCGCCGCAGCCGCCATCGCAACCGTGTTGGTTGAGCCGATTTTGAAGTAATGACGAATGTTGCTGCTGAAGATCGTGCCGCGGAGCAGGGGGTGCAGGATCTCAGGTAGGAGCAAATCCGGCACCGATCGCAATTGATACCCGCTCGACGGATGACCCGCCACGTCCACTCCCAACCGCCGCAATTGCTGGATGAGTCGCCACACTTCCGAGCGCGTAGACGAAACTTCCTGCGCGATCTTGGTCCCGCTCACCACCACCATCGCATGCTCCATCAGCAGGCGCACAATTCGTCCCAGACGAACATCGGTCAGTAGCTGCGCGTGTGCCGCCGGCACCCTCTCCCGCGCGGGTTTGCGCCTCTGCATTGGAGTCGTTTTCGTGATGCGGGAATTATCCGCGAATTCCCCTCAAACAACAAACCGGCCTAGGCGGGAAGCACGCGCATGCTCATATCGGCCGCGTGCGT
>QHVR01000020.1 GCA_003223595.1 Acidobacteriota bacterium | reverse complement strand
TTCCTGTGTTCGATCGCTCACCACGGTGTGAATGAAGTCGCGAAAAAGGGCCGGACGAATATACCCGGCCCGTCATTGGCAACTTCGAGCTAGCTAGAAAATGAACTTGGCTCCCAACTGAATGGAGCGCGGTCCGCCCGAGCCTACGGCTGGATTGGCAGCGGCCACATCCGGAGTTGCACAGCCGCAACCAAACGGTTGCACCGAAGGGTCATTCAGGCCAAATCCGTTTTGACCGCCATACGGGTTCGTGAAGTTCGGGTGATTGAAGATGTTGAAGAATTCGGCGCGGAACTGCACGCGCTTGGTTGCTCCGAAATGAAAATTTTTCGCCAGCGAGAAATCGAAATTCCTGAAGCCGGTATCCGGGAACATGTTCCGGCCCATGTTTCCGAAGTGGCCAAGGGGAGGCGCCATCATGACGGAGTTCCCCGCCGCATAACAGCCATAGAGATTCAAAGCGGCTGTTTCCGGCCCTGCGGTGCCTCCGTCAGCTGCCAAGGCAGATGCTGCGCAACCCGAGGGCATGCCCGGGTCTCCGGGGCCATAAAACGGGATGCCCACCACCGGGACGGCTTTGAAGTCGGACGGATTGCCTAAGCTTGCGCTTCCCGCACGATAAAAACTCCAGCGAATCGGTGCGGTTGCCGGCGGGCTGACGGGCAAAGCGCCGGTTCCCGCGGCATCCGTGCCGAGGTCAATCGGGCCCCAATGCTGCGGGCTCTCCAGCGTGGTGATGGAATTGATCTCCCAACCCTGCAGCATCTGTCCATAGCCGCTGCGGCCTGGGATGGCATAGGTCAGCGACAAGGTGAGGCGATGGCGAATATCAAAGTCGCTGTTCGCATACTCAGCGCCGACGTTGTAGGAATTCTGCGGCAGGCCTGCGCCGTAGCCGAAATCCCAGTTCGCGCCCACGTCATCCGAGGCATGAGCGTAGGTGTATCCCGCGACCATGCTCAGGCCGTGGAAATTGCGGGCGTTCAATGTGGCTTGCAGACCGTTGTAGTTTGAGCGGTAGACGTTCCCCATCTGGAAAATATTGGCTAGGTACGGGAACTTGTTGGCGAACGGCCGGTTCGATTCTTCTCCACCGGTGCTGTCCGGAGCGCAGTTGTTGGGATCGGTATAGCCGGAAGTGATACATGCCGAAACTGCCGCAGCCGGCCAGCCGGATCCCACGGGGGCCTGGTTAATATCACGAATGCCAGTGAGGTTTGCGCCGTGATTGCCAACGTAGGCCACTTCCAACGAAAGATTTTGCGTGATGGCGTGCTGCAGATTCAGCGTCCAGTTCCACACGTAAGGCGTGGTCAGATTACGCGCGACCGTCATCACCGGGCACGGGCTGTCGTTGCAGTTGATTGTGCTGCCTCCATAGAGTGAGCTCGTCGGCGAGTCCCAGGGAATTGGGTTCAGGAAATTTTTCACCGTGACATTTCCGGTTGTGATCGTGCCGCCGGACGTCGTTCCGGCGGCGTCAATAGGCGCTCCCGTGGGCACGCTGCCGGGCCCGAACGCATTGTTGAAGGCGATGAACGATTGCCAGTTCACCGTCTCGTAGATCAACCCGCCGCCGCCGCGCAGTACGGTGCGGCCGTTGCCGAGAATGTCCCAGGCAAAGCCGGCTCGCGGCCCGAAGTTCTTGTGATCGGGATTGTAGAGACTGCTGATCTGGTGGCCCACTTGTACGAGCCCGACGTTAGGGTCGAAGTTTCCCAGCAGATTGTGGGCTTCCTGTGGAACCGTGCTGTACTCGTAACGGACTCCGAAGTTGAGGGTCAGATTCTTTGTAGCCCGGTAGTCGTCCTGGAAAAATCCGGCGTATGCCCAATTGTGCAACTGCAGCGTCGGGTTTCCCACTTCGACAGAGGATTTGAATGGAAGGCCGGCAAAGAAATCTTCCAGCGGGCTCGAACCATCCGGAGCAGGATTTGCACTTGCGACACCACCGAGGAAAGTAATGCTGCCGCGCGAATTTCCGTAGGCCGCGTTCCGCACGTTGTTGTAGTGCATTTCGGCTCCGACCTTTATCGAATGCTTGCCCGCCGTGTAGGAGATGTGGTCGGTAAACTGCGTGATGGAATCAGGTCCCTGGAACTTGGGCCATTTGAAACCGCCGAGCCCTGGGAAAAAATATCCGCCAAAACCGATTCTGGGCAAGCCTCCGGTAAACGCGCCGCTGACTCCTGTATTGAGGCCGTAACTGGACGCAGGTGTGTTGAGATCACCCGGGAGCGTTGGCTGGTACAAACGGTTGTAGCCAAACCGCAGCTCATTGACCCAGCGGGATCCGGGAGTCCAGATCCAACTGCCGCCCACTACCTGGGCGCGCGTGTGGATCTTGGAGCGCCACTTCTGCTGCAGTTCCGGGAAATCCTCTACCGTTCCTGAATTGTTGCCGAAAAAATACATGCCGCTAAAGCTGTGGTGATCGTTGAGGTGCAAATCGAGCTTCGTGACAAGATTGTCGACGTGGACGTTGTTGTTGAACCCGTTGCTGATGTCGATGCCTTGCGTGTTGTTCAGGGGGAATCCCGAGCCGTTGCAGGTCACGCTTCCGCCCGACATCGCACAACCTGCAATGTTCAGGCTGGCCTGGCTGATGGCAATTCCGTTGGCCTGGAGATCGGCTATCGCGTTCGGGATGCTGTCTGCGCAGTCTGCCGAGGCCATGGCAACAGAGATGCAAGTCACCGGATCATTTAAACCGCGAGGAATGGTGATCATTGACGGGCTGGTCACTCCTCCAAACGAATTGCCCACGTTATAGCGTTGGCCCTCATAGGAGCCGAAGAAGAACGCCTTGTCTTTGATGATTGCGCCGCCGATGCTGCCACCGAACTGTTCGAGGGTGCGGGTCAGTTTCGGCGCCGGCGCCGTATTGAAGAAATTGCGGGCATCCATCGCGCCGTCGCGGCCAAACATGAACGCCGTGCCATGCAGACTGTTGGTGCCAGATTTCAATCCCACGTTGACGACGGAACCTGGCTTCCATCCGTACTCTGCGGGAGGATTCTGCTGCAGGTTGAACTCCTGAATGGAGTCGATGGGCAGAATCGTTGCCGAATCGCCGGCGATTCCCGCGCCATTGATAATCGCCTGCCCGGAATAAGGTTCGCTGTTGAACAAGCCTTCGATGAAGTAGGAGTTGTCTTCTGCGCGCAGGCCATTGGAGCTGGTGGTCGAAAAGCCGCCACCCGGGTAGCGAATCACTCCGGGACGCAGTTGCAGAAGATTCTCGTAATTGCGGCCATTCAAAGGAAGATCGTTGATCTCCTTGTTACTGAGCGTGCCGCCCAAGGTCGCGGATGTGGTGTTGACGAGGGGCACCTCCTCGGTAATGGTCACCACTTCATTGATCTGTCCCGGTTGGAGCGCGAAATCGGCACGTACGTCGCTGGCAACTTCAACCTGCACGCTGGGGCGCTCCGCGGCCTTGAAGCCTCGGGCTTCGGCGTGAATCTTGTAGGTTCCGGGCTGAAGATCGGGCACGGCGTAGTTGCCAGACTCATCCGTCGTGACAGTGCGAGCCGTGCCTCGCTGTACGTCCGTGACGGTGACGATACCGGCAGCGACGGCGGCGCCACTCTGGTCGGTAAGCGTGCCGAGAACGCGGCCTGCAGTCGATTGGGCGTAAGCGGTCACGGCAAACACCCCGAGCGTGAGGGCTGCGAGCAAGAACCAGGTTGCAGCCGTCCGTCCATCGTGGGACGCACGAAGCGTGCGGGATAGCATAGAACCCCTCCAGGTGTGGTCCGACAGCCATACCATCCCTGCAGAAAGCATGTCAAGTAAATTCACTTTGGAAGGAATCGTGAATCTATCGGCAATGTTGTATTTACAAACAGGGCGTCGCGGACGTAGATTAGGTCATACCAGCATACCAATAAACCAGATCGTGCTCTCAAAGGAAACAACTCGGCAGAAGGTTTTGGATGTGCGGTATAGTAGCCGGACCACTCCCGGCGCTTCGGCCGGGCACTCCGATCATGCTGCGGGGGGTAGTCCCGTGTACAAACTGGTTCGGACATCGCGACTCTACGAGCAAATCGTTCAGCAAATCGAGGAATCAATCGTCAAAGGTGATCTCAAAGCCGGAGACCAGCTTCCGGCGGAACGCGAGTTGGCACTGCGTTTCGGAGTGAGCCGTACTGCCGTACGTGAGGCGGTCAAGGCGCTCCGGGAAAAGGGTTTGGTGGAAGCCTACTCCGGACGGGGAACCTTCATCACGGACGGGACTACACACGCGGTGCGCCAGTCTCTGGATCTGATGGTCAAGATTGGGCAGCCTGAAGGGTCATCGCACCTCGCGGAAGTACGCGCCATCCTGGAACCGGAGATTGCTGCGCTGGCGGCGACGCGCATTCAGGAATCGGAATTGTCAACGATGCGTGATGCAGTTGCCATCATGGACCGCTCCGGGCAAGATCCCGACTCGTATATCGAAGCTGATCTGGATTTTCATCTGGCGCTGGCAGAGGGGGCCGCAAACCCCTTGATTCTCTCTCTTCTTGATTCGATTGTCGGTTTGTTGCGCGAGCAGCGCCTGCGCATTTTCCGTGTTCCGGGTGGGCCCGATCGGGGCCAGGTTCATCACAAACGGATTCTTGAAGCGGTGGAGCGGCACGATGCCGAAAAAGCGCGAGACGCGATGCGCGCTCACTTATCGCAAGTGAAAGATGACAGCCAAGCCCCGGCGGCGAAGCGCTCCCCAAAGCAGAGCAGTCAGACGAATTAACGGGACGCAATTCGGAGGAAGCAAGCGGATGGCGAAAGTAGGATTCATAGGCTTGGGGGTGATGGGCAGCCAGATGGTGAATCGGTTGCTCAGCCAGGGGCATAGCGTGACGGGTTACAACCGCACGCGAGCAAAAGCGGAATGGCTGGTGGAAAAAGGCATGCGCTGGGCGGATTCGCCACGCCAGGTCGCGAGCAATTCAGATTTCACCTTTGCCATGGTGACCAATGCCAGCGCGATTCAAGCCATCTCCGAGGGGCCGGACGGTTTATTAGCAGGACTGAGCGCAGGAAAGATATTCATCGATATGAGCACGGTAAGTCCGAACGTGAGTCGCGCGTTGGCGGCAAACGTACGGGACCGGGGCGCGGACATGGTGGACTCCCCGGTATCTGGCAGTGTCATCACTCTGCAGCAAGGCAAGCTGTCGGTTATGGTGGGCGGGCGTAAAGAAACATTCGACAAGATCAAGCCGCTGCTGCTTGACATCGGGCCAAAAGTGACGCATGTCGGCGATAACGGGCTCGCGTTATCCATGAAGATCGCCACCAACCTGAGCCTGGCGGTACAGATGTTGGCATTCTCCGAAGGCGTATTGCTGGCGGAAAAAAGCGGCATTGCACGCGAGGTAGCTGTGGATGTGCTTACGCACAGCGCGGTGGCTTCTCCGATGATCCAGTACCGTGGGCCATTCGTGTTGCAGCAGCCGGAAGAAGCGTGGTTCGACGTCAACATGATGCAGAAGGATATGGTGCTGGCCATGGATCTGGGCCGGCAGCTGGACGTGCCTCTTCCGACGACTGCGGTGAGTAATGAATTTTTGACGGCAGCGCGAGGCATGGGATGGACGAAATATGACTTTGCCTGCATGTTCGATGTGCTGGCCAGCATGTCAGGCGTGAGCACGCCTGTAACCGCGGGAGGACCGAAGAAGTGACAACGGCTACTTCCAAACCGCAAGCAGGTCGCGAACTCGCCCTGGAGACAGAGAAGTGGCTGCGCGCTTACCGCCAGATGGTGCGTATTCGCATGTTTGAAGAACAGGTCAACGAGCTTTACACGCGCGCGCTCATGCCTGGACTGGCTCATCTGTACAGCGGCGAAGAAGCGGTTGCAGTTGGGATTTGCGAAGCCCTGAACGTTGACGATTACATCACGAGCACGCATCGCGGTCATGGACACTGTCTTGCCAAAGGCGCTTCCCCGGATCGCATGTTTGCCGAACTGCTGGGCAAGGAAGCTGGATACTGCCGGGGCAAGGGCGGGTCCATGCACATTGCCGATCCGGCGACGGGCAATCTGGGAGCGAACGCCATCGTCGGCGGTAGCGTGGGTATCGCCACGGGAGCGGCCCTGGCTGCGAAAAAATTGCGAAATGGGCGAGTGGCGGTGTGCTTCTTCGGAGAAGGCGCGCTGGGCCAAGGGTCGTTGTACGAGGTGATGAATCTTGCGCAATTGTGGAAGCTGCCCGTTATTTATGTCTGCGAAAACAATCTCTACAACGAATACACGCACTACTCAGAGACGACGGCAGGAACGATTCT
>QHVR01000661.1 GCA_003223595.1 Acidobacteriota bacterium | reverse complement strand
TTGCATGAGAAGCGAGAATAGCGCAGATCAGCCCTATAATGTCCGGACGAAATGTCTTCTACCGGGAGGCTTCATGATTTCACGGCGCAGATTTCTGGAGGCAGGGAGCATCACTGCGGGAGTCGCGATGGCGTCCAGCGTACGAGCCGCAGCGAGCGCCACCGAATGCTCAGAGCAAAAAGCACCGCCCTCCATCGCAAGCCTGAAATCCCGCAAGAACGAAGCTACCCCGATCACCCGGGAGGAACGTGCACAGCGTTGGGAGCGTGCCCGCCAACTGATGGGCGAGAACGCGCTGGATGGCATCCTTCTGATGGAAGGAACCTCGCTCAAGTACTTCACCGGGATTCGCTGGTGGGGCGGGGAGCGAACGTTTGCGCTCGTACTGCCGCAGAAAGGCTCGCCGTTCTACGTATGTCCGGCCTTCGAAGAAGGGCGCGCCCGCGAGCAGATTGCCAACGCTCCGGAAGGAGAAAACCCGGATGTGCGCATCTGGCAGGAAGATCAGAGCCCCTATCAGCTCATTGCTCAAGGCCTCAAAGATCGAAGTATTGCCAATGGAAAACTGGGCCTGGAGGAAACCGTGCGCTTCGTCTTCGCCGAGGGAATTAGCAAAGCAGCGGCGCAGACCACGGTCACCAGCGCAACTCCGGTGACCGCCGGCTGCCGCATGATCAAGAGTCCCCACGAGATCGCATTGATGAGGCTGGCTGCGCAGGTCACGCTGGCGGCTTACCAGGCGACTTATCAGGCACTCCATGACGGCATGACTCAGCCGCAGGTGGAAGAACTCGTGCGCCAGGCGCACGAACAACTGGGATTCACGGGAGATGCGGATGTGCAGGTCGGAGAGTTCTCTGCGTTCCCGCACGGCTCGGTGACTCCCCAAGTGGTTCACGAAGGCACGATCGTTCTCATGGACGGCGGCTGCATGGTCGAAGGCTATGCTTCCGATATCACCCGAACATTTGTGCTGGGCAAGGCGAGCGAGAAGATGAAAAGTGTGTTCGACATCGTGCACCGTGCACAATCCGCAGCGCTAGCGGCGGCGCGGCCGGGAGTAGAATGCGGCGCAATCGATGCTGCCGCGCGCAAGGTGGTCACCGATGGCGGGTATGGGCCCGACTACAAGTACTTCACCCACCGCCTCGGCCACGGCATGGGCATGGATGGCCACGAGTGGCCCTATCTGGTTCGCGGAAATAAGGCGAAGTTGCAGGCCAACATGACCACCAGCGATGAGCCCGGGATCTACATTCGTGGCGAATTCGGGATTCGTCTGGAAGACGATATGCACGTCAGTGAAAACGGCGCGGAATTATTCACTCCGCAAAGCCCATCGTTGGAAGATCCTTTTGGAAAAGCCTGAGCGCAGGAGTCACGCTCGCCGGATCTTCGCGGCGGATCGCCAGTCGGCGAACGTGAACCGGAATAGATATCCTTTGCGGACATTGATCACCAATACCGGTCGAAAACACGCGATGCAAGTCCCGCCCACACGCCGCACGCTGGGATACACAATCCCACTCGATCCCAGTTCGAGCAACTGCGCCCCAAGCGCTTGCGAAGCTGCATAGGAAGTGGGTGAAAGACAGTCGGAGTGTTCGCTGGAACGGCGCAGATCGTGGAACTCGGCGCGGAAATCAGCCACATAATCGAGGTATTCCGATTCGTCCGGCTCGTCCCATGCGGTTTCCTGCAGCCAGAGCCGCCGGTGATAGGCCACTTCAGCCTGGGAAGTCTGCAATTCAAACGAAGCGTACCATGCACCACGATCGGAAGAGTTGAAGCGTGATCCCGCAGGCGCGGGATGGCAGAATGCCGCATTGATGATGCGATAGGACGGAATCCCAAAGACCAGTTCCCTTTCATCTATGCCCGGCGCCAGGCGAGATTCAGCCAGCAGCCGGTCATTGGTGGCGTTATCCAGTTGGAAAATGCTCTCTAGGATGTCAGGGTCGTCGGTCAGCCGATTGAGCACGGAGACGCCGCCATCGGCAAACTGCGCCGGAATGAGCCGATGCGTGTCGCGCTGATCAATGGGAGTAGTGGGAAGCACTTCAACCTTCTCTGCTGGTTTTCTCAGCTGTAGAGAGTTAGCGTCCGCCGCGCCGGCTATCCAGGAGTCTCCGGACACCAATCATTGCCGGCACTCCGCCGCGGCTCAGATACTGCAATGGCGGCGCTCCGTTGAACATCGGATTGGAGTTAGGACGCGAGGTCCACTGGTTCGCCAGACGCTGTCCGAAAAGGATATTGAGCGCCTTGAAAATGCCTATGAGGAGCGAGATGCGTGTGAGTTCGTCTTGCGAGAGCAGGCCCTTGCGATGGCGCTTCAGTTCAAAATAGCGCCCATG
>QHVR01000660.1 GCA_003223595.1 Acidobacteriota bacterium | reverse complement strand
GTCGAGCATCCCCGCCATATTGAGTTTCAGGTCTTGGCGGACGAGCACGGCAGTGTCGTTAGTCTAGGAGAACGCGAGTGCTCGATCCAGCGGCGGCATCAGAAGCTGCTGGAGGAATCGCCTTCAACCCAGGTCACCCCGGAAATGCGGGCGGAAATTGGTGAGGTTCTCTGCACATCTCTGAAGAAGATCGGATACTGGAACGCGGGCACGATCGAGTTCCTGATGGATCAGGACCGGCGCCTGCACTTCATCGAAATGAACACTCGGATCCAGGTCGAACATCCGGTCACAGAGATGGTGACCGATGTGGACCTCGTGAAAAGCCAGATCATGATTGCGGCGGGCGCCAAAATGGACGAAGTGCTGCACGGGCCCATCGTGCACCGCGGGCACTCCATTGAGTGTCGTATCAATGCCGAGCATCCCGAGAAGTTCACGCCTTCTGCGGGAAAGATAACGGCTTTCCATCCGCCGGGAGGCACAGGCGTGCGAGTGGATACGGCGGCATACGCGGAAGGTGTCATTCCGCCATACTACGATTCTTTGATCGCCAAGCTGATTGTGCGAGCGAAGGATCGCAACGAGGCCATTTCGCGTATGTCACGGGCGCTCGAGATGTTCATGGTAGAGGGCGTGTACACGACGATTCCGCTGCATCGGAAAATCCTGGCCGATCCGGATTTCCGCGCGGGAAACTTCGATACTGGCTTCATTGAACGATTCCTTAAGAAGAACGGCGCTCAGCACTAACGAGCAGTCTCTTTCCTGGACAGCATGATCCAACTTCCCCGTCTTTATTGCATCGTGCATTCGGCGTCATTTCCGTCTACGGCTGAGTTGGTCCACTTCAGCACAGAATTGGTTGGCGCGGGTTGTACATTGGTGCAATACCGCAACAAGAACGACAGCGCGCGCCTCATGCTTGAGCAGGCCAGGGAACTAAAACAACAACTTGGATCCTCTGCCCGGCTGATCATGAATGACCGGGCTGATCTTTGCCTGGCTGCCGGTTTCGAGGGTGTCCACGTTGGCCAGGACGATCTGTCGCCTGAGTCCGTGCGCAAGATCATCGGCCCAGATCGCTGGCTGGGAGTCTCTACCCATAATCCGGAGCAGTTGCGCGATGCGGATATTACTTCTGCGGACTATCTCGCCATCGGCCCGGTATTCGCGACCTCCAGCAAAGACAAGCCCGATCCGGTTGTTGGCTTGGAAGGGGTCCGCCTAGCACGGGAATTAACTCGCAAGCCCCTGGTTGCAATCGGGGGAATCACCCGGGCGAATGCGGCGTCAGCCATCGACGCGGGTGCGGATTGCATTGCGGTGATATCCGATCTATTACGAGAGCCACGCAAATCAGCAGAGGAATTTTTGCGCATTCTGCGGTAGAGTCTCTTGACACTTGCTCGGAGGGAAGCCTGAGTACACCTACAACGACGCGGCCTGCTGCGAACAGCGACTGGGACCTTCACAGCCATCAGGACAAAGAACTAGTCCAGGGATTGGGCCTGACCAGTGCGACCATGCTGGTGATCGGTTCCATGATCGGTTCCGGCATCTTCATCGTGTCGGCCGAGATCGGGCGCGAGGTCGGATCTCCCGCCTTGCTTATCGGCGCCTGGCTTGTAACCGGTCTCATGACCATCGTAGCCGCGCTGAGCTATGGTGAACTGGCCGCCATGATGCCGCGCGCCGGCGGGCAGTACGTGTATCTGCGCGAAGCGCTGGGGCCGCTGTGGGGATTTCTCTACGGCTGGACTTTGTTCCTCGTTATCCAGACGGGCACGATTGCGGCGGTGGGCGTCGCTTTTGGCAAATTCCTCGGTGTCTTTATCCCCTCCATCTCTTCCTCCAACTGGATCCTTCATCTGTGGAAGGTCCCGCCGATTCGCGTCGGCCCCATGGTGCTGGGCAATATGGACGTGGGCATTAACACCCAGAACCTGATGGCGATTCTGCTTACCATCATTCTGTCGGTCATCAATATTTTTGGCCTGAGGACGGGCGCGGCCATTCAAAACATTTTCACCACGGCGAAGGTGCTGGCACTGCTCGGACTCGCAGCGTTGGGCTTCGCGTTCTGCCGGAATCCAGAGGCGATTCTGGCCAATTTCAGCGGCCACTTCTGGCATAACGCAGGGCTGTGGTCACTGCATGATATCGGCGGCGGAGTATTCGTCAGCACGCTTACCGTCTTAGCGGTCGCGCAGGTCGGCTCTTTGTTCTCGGCCGATGCCTGGAACAACGTCACGTTCACCGCGGGCGAAGTAAAGAATCCCAGCCGGAACTTGCCGCTATCGCTGGCGGTGGGCACAGGCGTCGTAATCGCGCTTTATATCGCCTGCAACTTCGTTTATCTCGCCGCTCTACCATTGGAGGGAACCGCGGCAGCAGCAACGATACTGGGCAGGGGAATCACGCACGCGACCGAGGACCGCGTAGCCACGGCAGT
>QHVR01000659.1 GCA_003223595.1 Acidobacteriota bacterium | reverse complement strand
TTCGCCCATCCTGCAGCTTTGCGCGCTGCTTCCACCGCGTTGCGAATGTCTTTTCGATTCCCCAGCGGGGCTTCGCCGAGCAATTGTCCATCGGCCGCGCGCACTTCCATGCTATAGCCGGAATCTGGACGCGATTGTTTGCCGCCGATATAAAGTTTGACCGTGCGGTCGATAGCCGGTGTGCTGGCCTGGGGCTGCGATGGTTCGAGTGGAGCAGGAGCGGGGCTGGCACTCAGCTTAGGAGCATGCTTCAACCACTTCGGTTCCAGGTATTCGAGCAGGCCTTCTCGTCCTCCTTCGCGACCGTAGCCGCTCTCGCGATATCCACCGAAGCCGCAGGCGGCGTCGAACATGTTCGTGCAGTTCACCCACACCACTCCCGCTTTTATTTGTGCTGCCACATGAAGAGCCACGTTGATGCTTTCACTCCAGACGCAGGAAGCGAGTCCGTAGACCGTGTTGTTGGCCAGTTCGACAGCTTCGATCGGGGTGCGGAATGTCATGGCCGCGAGCACCGGACCAAAGATTTCTTGCTGCGCCACGATCGACGTGGGATGCACATTGCTTAGCAGGGTTGGTGGATAGTAAAGCCCGCGAGAGGGCAGCGCGAGTTGCGGCTGCCAGCAATGGGCGCCTTCTGCAATCCCCTGCGCGACCATACTCTGAATGCGGTCGAGTTGGACCTGGGCGACAATGGCGCCGATATCGATAGCCTTGTCGAGCGGCGGACCCATGCGCAGCGTGCTCATGCGATCGCGAATCTTCGACAGCAGAGTATCTGCGATGCTCTCCTGCATCAGCAGGCGCGAGCCGGCACAGCATACTTGCCCCTGATTGAACCAGATCCCGTCCACCAGCCCTTCGACTGCGCTGTCGAGGTCAGCATCCTCGAAAATGATAAAGGGAGATTTGCCTCCCAGTTCGAGTGACAGCCGTTTGTGAGTAGCCGCAGTGGCACCGCGGATCGCACGGCCAACTTCGGTTGAGCCGGTGAACGCGACCTTATCGAGATCCGGATGTTTAACGAGCGCTTCACCGGTGGACCCATCGCCCGTGATGATATTCACGACGCCGCTAGGGAGGCCCGCTTCCTGGCAAAGTTCCGCGAACAGGAGCGCGGTGAGCGGAGTGAACTCGGCGGGCTTCAGCACGACCGTGTTGCCGGTCGCCAGCGCGGGAGCAATTTTCCATGCCAACATCAGCAGTGGAAAGTTCCACGGAATTACCTGCCCGACAACTCCGCAGGGTTCATGATCGGGAAATTCCTGATCCAGCAACTGAGCCCATCCAGCGTGATAGTAAAAATGCCGGGCGACCAGCGGGATATCAATGTCGCGGCTTTCACGAATGGGCTTGCCATTATCCATGGTCTCCAGCACGGCGAGCAGCCGCGAATGTTTTTGAACCAGTCGCGCCAGCGCATAGAGGTATCGCGCCCGCATGTGGCAAGTGAATGCCCGCCATTTGGGAGCGGCATCGCGCGCCGCTTTCACCGCGGCGTCAATGTCCGCCGATCCTCCCTGCGCGACGGTAGCCAGCTTCTCACCTGTGGAGGGATCAAAAGTGTCGAAGTATTCTGGCTTCGCAGGTTCGCGCCAGCCGCCATCGATGAAGAGCCCGAAGCGACGGTTATGACAATCCAGCCAGGTTACCGCTTCCTTGGGATCCTCAGGGGCGGGGCCGTACTCCATGCTAGCGAATTTTTCGGCGATGCTCATATCAGTTGTGTTCAGGCGATCGGATACCGGTACTCCGCGGAGTATCGTCCTGTGACATGATGCTCCAATTG
>QHVR01000658.1 GCA_003223595.1 Acidobacteriota bacterium | reverse complement strand
AGGACAGCGGGAGATCACACCTGAGCGCGGCTAGAGAAAAGACCCGATTCTCCACAGGCGCGGGTATTGGCCCCTATCGTAATCCCTGTTAATATTCGTAAAATCCACTCCTCGGAGCGAGAATGCAGGCTATCCTTGCGCTGGAAGACGGGCGAGTCTTCCGAGGCAAAGGCTACGGCGCCAAAGGCGAATGCTACGGCGAAGTCGTTTTTAATACCTCCATTACCGGATATCAGGAAATTTTCACCGACCCTTCCTACTCCGGACAGATCGTCGTTCTGACGAATCCAGAAATCGGAAATTACGGCACCAACCAGGACGATAACGAGGCTACGCGCCCGTGGATCGAAGGCTTGATCGTGCGCGAGTTCTCGAAAGTCAGTTCCAACTGGCGCTCGCAGCAGGTTGCCGAAGAGTATCTGGAACAATTCAAGGTCCCGGTGCTCTCGGATATTGATACGCGTGCGCTGGTGCGGCATCTGCGCGATCACGGCGTGATGCGCGGCGTGATCTCGACGCTCGAGAGCGATGCCGAGAAACTGATCGCGAAGGCTCGATCGATCCCCAAGATGGACGGTACGGATCTGGCGAAAGAGGTCAGCACGAAGCGTCCGTACGTTTGGGAAGTGGGGGAGCGCTCGCACGAACCGGTGGCCGTGGTCGGAGTGAAAGATGAGCCGGCGCGATTTCATGTGGTGGCGTACGACTTCGGCATCAAGCAAAACATTTTGCGCAAGCTGCGCGGCGAAGGATGCAAGGTGACGGTGGTCCCCGCGCAGACTCCGGCAGAAGACGTGCTCGCTTTGAAGCCGGACGGAGTATTCCTCTCGAACGGCCCCGGCGATCCCGAGCCGTGTACATACGCAGTGGATTCCATCCGCAGGCTCATGGGACGACAGCCGATCTTCGGGATCTGCCTGGGACACCAACTGACGGGCATCGCTCTGGGCGGCAAGACGTTCAAGCTGAAGTTCGGCCACCACGGCGGGAATCACCCGGTGAAGCAGTTGAAGACCGGGAAAATCGAAATCACCGCGCACAACCATAACTTCGCGGTGGACCCCGATTCGCTGGCCGAGAGCGAAATCGAACTGACGCACGTCGATTTGAACGATCAAACGCTTGAAGGCATGCGCCACCGCAATATGCCGTTGTTCACGGTGCAATATCACCCGGAAGCGGCACCCGGGCCGCACGACTCGCATTATTTGTTCAAAGAGTTTACGAAGATGATGGAGGAGTGGAAGGGGTAACACGATACTCGACTGCGAACTTTGAAGTTCGCGCTTTTAAGGCTGCCTGTAAGTACTAGAGACTTGCAGGACATGACACCTAGAACAAAATTGCCTAATGCCCAAACGCACTGACATCAAAAAGATTCTCGTCCTCGGCTCCGGGCCCATCGTTATCGGGCAGTCGGCGGAGTTTGATTACTCCGGCACGCAGGCCTGCAAGGCGCTCAAGTCTGAGGGCTTTGAAGTGGTGCTGGCCAACTCGAACCCGGCGACCATCATGACCGATCCGGAGTCGGCCGACCGTACTTACATCGAACCGCTCACGCTGGAGTACCTGGAAGAGATTATCCGCGTCGAGCGCGAGATGTCGCCTGGAGCGGGTTTTGCCGTGCTGCCCACCGTTGGCGGCCAGACTGCTTTGAACTTGGCCATTGAACTTTCCGACGGCGGAGTGCTCGAGAAGTACGACGTGCACCTGATCGGCGCGAACGTCGCCGCCATCAAGAAGGCCGAAGACCGGCTCTTTTTCAAAGACGCGATGCAACGCATCGGCCTCGATGTTCCCAAGTCGGCGCTGGTCAACAACGGCAAGGACGGTCTGGAGTTCGCCGGGAAGATTGGATTTCCGGTCATCGTTCGCCCCTCCTTCACGCTGGGAGGCACGGGTGGCGGCATCGCTTACAACCGCGAGGAACTCGGCGAAGTGCTGGCCCGCGGCCTCGACCTCTCGCCGGTGCACGAAGCTCTGATCGAAGAGTCAGTTCTGGGATGGAAAGAATTCGAGCTGGAGGTGATGCGCGACACCAGAGACAACGTCATCATCATCTGCTCGATCGAGAACTTTGATCCCATGGGTGTGCACACGGGCGACTCGATTACCGTCGCTCCCGCGCAGACGCT
>QHVR01000405.1:23821-49628 GCA_003223595.1 Acidobacteriota bacterium | reverse complement strand
GGTGGTTAACTTCCTGGAGTCAATGGCACGGGAGCCAGGCTTGGTGGCTGACGACGTGTTAGTGGCGGTGACAACACTGTCGTTTGACATTGCTGGGCTGGAGCTTTTTCTGCCGCTCGTCAGGGGCGCGCGCGTTGTCATTGCTGATCGAGAAGTAGCAGTAGATGGGCCAGCCTTGGGGCGACTCCTCGAAACGAGTGGCGCAACCGTTATGCAAGCGACGCCGGCGACTTGGCGCATGTTATTCGAGAGAGGCTGGGCTGGACGCAAGGGAATGAAAATCCTCTGCGGCGGGGAGCAGATGCCTGCCGATTTGGCCAAACAGCTGATCCCATGCTGTTCGTCCCTATGGAATATGTACGGTCCCACAGAGACGACAATTTGGTCCACGCTCTACGAAGTAAGCTCTGCGGAGAATCCGACACCGATTGGCAGACCAATAGCAAATACCCGGGTGTATCTGTTGGACGGTAATTTGAAACCGGTTCCCATCGGAGTAGCCGGTGAACTCTTCATCGCAGGGGATGGAGTGGCCCGAGGGTACTTAAATCGCCCAGAACTGACCGCCGAGCGGTTCACACCAGACCCGTTCGGAGGGGACGAAACTGCACGCATGTACAGAACTGGAGATCTGTGTCGCTGGCGGGCCGACGGCAACATCGAATACTTGGGCCGGATGGATTTCCAAGTGAAGGTGCGCGGTTTCCGCATCGAATTGGGTGAGATTGAAGCCGTGCTGAGTGAGTGCCCTGGAGTCCGGCAGGCGGCGGTAATGGTGCGAGAGGACACACAGGGAGATAAGAGGCTCGTCGCGTATCTCATTCCGACCCAGCGGGAACTGCACACTGAAGACATCAAGCGCTCACTACGAGAGAAGCTGCCGGAATACATGATGCCTTCACACTTCGTCTCGCTGGAAAAGTTCCCCATGACCACGAACGGCAAGCTCGATCGCAAAGCGCTGCCGGCGCCACCGCTCGAACGTGGGGTACAAACAATGGTTCCGCCGCGCAACGAACTTGAAGCGAAGTTGGCGGCCTTGTTCGCGTCTGTATTGAAAGTCCCCTCGGTCGGAGTCACTGATAACTTTTTCGATCTCGGGGGACATTCCTTGCTGGCCGGACGCCTGCTCGCCCAAGTCCACGAGCAACTCGGCAAGCAGGCGCCACTGTCTGCACTGTTCCGAGGCGCGACTGTCGAAGCCCTCGCGAAATTTCTGGCTGACGACGGACACGCGAGCACTGAACCCATTGCCCTGAACATCCAGGCAGGCGATGGCAGCCGTCTTCCCTTCTTTGCGATCGTGCCGCCTGGGGAAGAATCGATCGGTTACGCAATGCTGGCGCGGCACATGGGGCCAGAACAGACCGTCTATAAAATTCAGGGTCACGCTCCAGTCCTCGATGGCTCGCGGCCACCTACGCAGGAAGAACTTCAGACTCTCACGACGGAATACGTTGCAGCGATCCGTTCGGTGCGGCCTCACGGCCCGTACTGTCTGGGCGGCCTGTGCGACGGAACCCATATCTCCGAGCAGATTGTTCTGAGTCTCGAAAGTGAAGGCGAGGAAGTTGCCCTATTCGCTATTTTTGATACGTGGGTCATGCAGCACAGCCAAATACGTTGGTTATGGAGAATTGATTATTATCGGCAACGTTTGCAGAACATCAATAAGATGAGCCTCGCTGAACGGCTTGCCAGCTACCGGCGCGTCGCGGAAAAGAAAGTGCTGATCGCGAGTGGCCGAGAACCAGCACGCACGGATTGGCAGGAATGTTACTGGCCGAAAAACTTCACTCCCCCTCGATTTCGGGCTCCGGTCGTGCTCTTTAAGCGACCCAAACAGCAGTTCTATTACATCAATGATCCGGAGATGGGATGGGGCCGTAGATCCGAGAGTGGAGTCGAGATCCACGAGATTGACTTTCATCACAAGGAGATTCTGCGAGAGCCGCACGTCCGCCAATTCGGAGTTGAACTTGCAGAGTGCATATCGCGAGTCAGCCGGCGCATTCTCAAGCCAGAGCAGTCGACCGAATCTCAGCCGGTATTATCCGCCGTCTCGGTTCAGCAGTTTCGGCAAGGTTCATGAAGTTCGATAAACGCCAAATCTTGAGAAACGTCGGATCCACCTGGTTCGCGCTGGGTCTGAATGTTGTGGTCGGAATCTTTCTCTCCCCTTTCATCCTTCATCGCCTTGGGGACGACGCCTTCGGACTCTGGATCTTGATCTTTTCGGTTACCGGCTATTACGGGTTGTTTGACCTCGGCATTCGTTCTTCCATTGTTCGCTACGTCGCCAAGTTTTCCGCTACCGAGGACCACGCCGAACTGAACCGATTGGTAAATACGGCTATGCTCGGCTATAGCGCCATCGGAATTTCAGCCCTGGGCATCACGCTGCTCGCCACCTACTACGTACACTCGATTTTCCCCAAGATCCCACTCGATTTTGTGCCCACAGCGCGTTGGCTGCTCTTCATAGTGGGCGCCTCGGTTTCCGCGGGTTTTCCAATTGGTGTCTTCAGCGGCATTTTGGAGGGGTTGCAGCGCTTCTATCTCCTGAATCTCACTAGCGCGTGCTCGACTCTCATCCGCGCTCTGCTCATCGTCATTGCACTGACACACGGACATGGGCTGGTGACCCTGGCGGTGATTACGACCAGCCTGCCGCTGCTCGCCGGGTTGGTCAACGCCGCTGTGGTATTTCGACTTCTGCCGCTGCGCTTCGGATCCCAATACGTAAGCCGGGCCAGTTTCCGCACCATTGCCAGCTACAGCGGCACAACGTTCGTGATCATTTTGGCAGGACGCCTGCGCTTCAAAACCGATGCTGTCGTGATAGGAACGTTTGTGTCGGCTGCCGCCGTAACATATTTCACTATCGGCTCTCGTCTAGTCGACTATGCCTCGGAAGCGGTGAGCAGCCTTTCTCAGCTTGTCATACCGATGTCCAGCCAGTCCCAGGCCCAAGGGGATCTGGATGGCCTGCGAAAGATCTTCGTACTTGGGAACCGCGCCTGCGCCTTTATTATTCTCCCGATTGCTGCCATTCTGAGCATCCTGGGGAAGTCGGTGATCGAAGCATGGGTGGGTCCGAAATACGTTGCGGCGAGCTATCCGGTATTGCTGATTTTGCTGTTTCCCACCACGCTGATGTTGGCTCAGTCTGTCGCTGGACGCACCCTGTGGGGTCTGGCCAAGCACAAGACTCTAGCTTGGGTGGTAATGGCGGAAGGGATCGCGAATCTGATCCTCAGCATAATTCTTGTGCGGCGCTACGGCATCGTTGGAGATGCTATCGGAACTGCCATTCCCCTCGTCTGCACGCAAGTTTTCTTTATCCCGATTCATCTCTGCCGCTTGCTCGGAGTCCAAGTGTTCACCTACCTCAAGCGCGCGTTCGTGCTGCCCATTTGCCTGTGCGGCCCGATGATTGCGGTCCTTTTGCTCATGCGGCGCTGGTTCGTTCCGCATCATCTGCGCGAGTTTCTGGTACAAGTTGGGATTGCGGGCGTGGTTTACGCCATCGGACTGGGATGGGCATTCTGGAGCCACCGAGCCTGGGATGTGGGAGACTTCGGCGCCAATCAGGATGATGAAGTATCGCTTGCCCTGGTGGAGACCTATCGCGAGGAGGCGTAGCGTAGTCGTCCTTTGCAGTACTTCATTTCATGAGCGAGCAGCCCAAACGTCGTCCCACTCTGATCCTCGGCGCATCTCCACGGGTTAGTGTACCCATGGCGCGCTCATTGCAGCGCTATGGCATCCCGGTTGATATAGCCTCGTTTCAGCCCGAAGACCGGGACATTCATTCCCGCGCCATCTGTGGTTTTCACCGGCTTCCCTCGCGACAACCGGACCCCGCCCTATTTACCCGGGCATTGCTCGATCTGGTGCGAGAAAGGCAGTTCGATACGATCCTGCCGGCGGGCGATCCCGCGCTCGCAGCTCTAAGAGATCTGTATAACGAACTAAGTCCAACGGTGCACGTCGGCTGTCCACCTCCCGCAGTGGTAGAGCGAGTCCTGAACAAATCACTCACCCTGGAAGCAGCGCAGAAAGTCGGCATCAGGGTGCCATTCACATGCACGATCACAGCTGATCAGCTCGACTCAGTGGCTCCGCAGCTGCGATTTCCGGTTGTCGCCAAGCCGGCAAAAAAAGGTGCAGCCGCATTCAAAGTTTTCTATTTTCACACTCTGCAGGAGTTGTCAAAGGCGCTGACCGCCAACGCCTGGGGGCCAGTCATGTTGCAGGAATACTGCCCCGGGGTCGGCGTTGGCATCGAAATATTGATACACAAGGGAGAATGCATCGCACGATTTCAGCATCGCCGTTTGAAAGAAGCGCCAGTTAGTGGCGGCGTTGCGATTCTCGCCGTCGCAGAAGAGCCTGACCCCGAGCTATTTGCGTCCTCCATGGCATTGCTGCGGGCACTCGAGTGGGAAGGCGTGGCGATGGTCGAGTTCCGGTCTGACCGGGAAACAGGAACGTCCGCACTGATGGAAGTGAATGGCCGCTTCTGGGGATCCGTTTCATTTCCCATCGTTGCCGGAGTCGATTTCCCTCTGTACTACTGGCAAGTACTCCACGGCGAGCGCCCCACGGTACCGCCCCGGTATTCCGTCGGCATGCGGTGGCGCTGGAGCCCCGGTTACGTAGATCGCTTGCAGAGCTTTCTATTCCGCAATACTGGGCAACCCGGACCCAGGCCTTCACTCCTGCGCGACCTGATGCGGACTCCGGCCGACTTCTCTCCTTTGATTAGGGAAGCGGTCTGGTCGTGGTCGGACCCGCGACCGTTTTTCGAGGAATCGGCCAGAGCTGTTTGGTCTCTGCTGGCCGCGCCTTCCACATCCGCCCTGCGCAGAGTAGTGCCAAGTAAGCTGAAAAAATATGCGGCAATTTACTTCAGGCTCCCGCGTCAGATGCGCACTACGTACATTAGGCTTCGAATTCACGATATGCTCTCCTTGAGTTCTCAGAATGGTCGCCCCGCTCTTGCAAATGCCCAATCCTTTTTGTTTGTTTGCTATGGCAACATGATGCGCAGCCCAATGGCCGAAGCCATGCTGAAGCAAGCTCTCCTCACCCGCGGGATCTGTGGCCCCGTGGTTCGATCGGCGGGTTTGCATGCCTCGCCTGGACGCGAAGCTCACGCTTGGGCGATCGCGGTGTCGCAGGAAATTGCCCTTCCGCTAGATCAGCACCGGGCACAACTGCTAACACCGGAACTGATTAGCAGCTCCGACGCGATTTTTGCCATGGACTTCGAGAATCTCGCCGAACTGGAGACCTTATATCCAGCCGCGAAACACAAGATTTTCCTGCTTGGTAGTTATGCCGAAGCCAAAGGGACGAATCAGGAAATACCAGACCCATATTTCGGGGACATAGACACGACACGCCGATGCTACTCCGTATTGTCGAAATGCATCGATAACCTGGCCAGTGATATTGCTTCGTCACGTCAGGAGTTGACCCTGTGCCGATGATCTGGAATCGCTTGCGATATGGAATCCGGGCTCTGTTGGGAAAAAATCCAGCGGGCAGGCGGCTCACTGTTTTCCCTGACGATGTTTTCATCGTTTCCTATCCCAGATCTGGCAATACCTGGATACGATTTTTGGTGGGCAATTTACTCGACCCGGACAATCCGATAACGTTTGCCAATGTTGAGTCGCGCGTGCCGGAAATTTACTTCTTTTCCGATCAGCAGTTGCTCGCTCGGGCCAGACCACGCATCCTGAAGAGCCACGAGTACTTTGACCCTCGATACAAGCGAACCATTTACGTTGTTCGCGACCCGAGAGATGTCGCGGTTTCTCTCTACTACTACAGCATGAAAAGAAAAACTATTCCCCAAGGGTACGCCCTGGAAGAGTTCATCCCGAGATTTGTGGCCGGTGAATTCTTCGACTATTGTGGCTCCTGGGAAGAGCATGTCTTGAGCTGGCATGCGACTCGAAAAAGTCATGCCGAGTCTCTGTTCCTGAGGTATGAAGATCTATTGGCGAACCCGGAGCAGGAGTTAGCCAGGATTGCAGGTGTGCTCCATGCTGATGGCGTGCCGGGACAGGTAGCGCGAGCTGTTGAGTTGAGTTCGGCTGCGCGGATGCGGAATCTGGAAGAGAAGCACTCCTCTGAATGGAGGCTGACTCGAGGCACTCGTCAGGACATCGCTTTTGTTCGCCAAGCCAAATCTGGCGGCTGGCGGAGCGAACTCTCTGCTCCATTGGTCAGGACGATCGAACAGGCCTGGGGTGCGACCATGAAAAACCTCGGCTACGAGCTGCTTGTCGACGAAATGGCGATCTCGGGAAAAGCTGAGGACTGATGGCATCACTGCGGGAAAGCCTCCGAAGAACGTTGGGCGGGCTGGTGACAATGGGCCGCGTTCTTACCGGTCGACAGATTGCCGGCCGGGGAGTAACCGTATATCCAGATGACGTTTTTCTGGTTTCCTATCCCAGATCCGGCAATACCTGGAGTCGCTTTCTTCTGGGCAACTTACTTTGGCAGAACGATCCCGTCACGTTCTTGAATATCGAATCCAGAATCCCGGAAATCTATTTCAACCCCGACCGCTTCATGCGCGCCCTCCAGCGTCCGCGTCTGCTGAAGAGTCATGAGTCTTTTCAGCCGCACTATCCGCATGTGATTTACATCGTGCGCGATCCGCGTGATGTGGCGATCTCTTTTTATCACCACAATGTAAAAGCGGGAAATATTCCCGACGACTACCCCATCTCCAGTTTCGTCCCACGCTTCATTGCGGGCGAGTTTGACCGTATCTTCGGTTCCTGGAGGGACAACGTGCTGAGTTGGACGGCACTACGCCAAGGGACGCCGGGGTTTCTGCTGCTCCGCTATGAAGACATGAAGCGGGATCCTGCCACCGTGCTGGCCGGGGTTGCCGCTTTTCTCGAAGGCTGCTCCTTCCGGGCCATCGATGCCAGACCGGAAGCGTTAAAGCGAACCATTGAACTGAGTTCCCCAGAAAGGATGCGCGCACTGGAGAAGCAGGAAGCGGGCCGATGGGTTCTGACCAAGGGAACGCGCAGTGATAAGCCCTTTGTGCGCTCGGCCATCAGCGGTGGATGGAAGTCGCAACTTCCTCCCGAATCACTAGCCGCAATTGAATCCGCATGGGGCGGCTTGATGCAGAGCTTAGGATATGAATTGGCTTCTGGGACGGTTGTCCCCACGATGGTTTCCCACGGGGAGATCTCGTGATACGCGAGACCGCGAAAACCTTCAGCCGTGCATCGAAACATGTGCTCAGGAAATTCGTGCCGGATTTCCTGCTCGCAAAGCGGGACATCGTCTGCCGTCTCGGCCCAAAAGCAGGTCGAATCTATGCTCGTTTATGTTTGCTCGACGTGCTCCGACTCAGGACCAGCAACAAGCGTCTGGTCCCACAGTCGGCCCGCTCTTTTGTTTTCGTCTGCCACGGCAACATCATGCGAAGCGCAATGGCGGAGTTCCTCATGAGGCAGACATTGCAACAAATGGGAGTGGATCAGCAAGTTAACGTCATTTCCGCCGGCATGCACGCCTGCGCGGGACGCGAGGCCCATATCTGGGCGCAGGAGAGTTCCGCGGATCTGGGCATCTCGCTGGCTGAGCACCGGGCCAAACCTTTGACTCAAAAAATGATGGACGAGGCAGATTGTGTTTTGGCCATGGATTTTCAAAACAAAGCCGAACTCCTGGCGCTCTATCCGGAGTCCCGAGAAAAAATCTACATGCTCAGCGCGTATTCGGAAGGTCCTTGGCAATACCGCGAGATTCCAGATCCTTATCTCGGGGATCTCGAGACCACCCGATTTTGCGCTCGCCAACTGCGAACCTGCGTTTGCAATCTGATTCGATCGGTATTTCACAATGTACAATCCAGTTCGAATGTAAGATCTCAAATTGGGATTCCATTTCTGTCCTCGAAATGAATTTTTTGTTAGTCTAAAAAAGACGGCTCGCGAAACTCTCGCTTTTGAAAACAGCTGGCTCCCCATGAAACCTCGGACCGATCTCCCAGCCGGAGTAATAAAGAACTTATTGTTCCTGACCCTGCTCATGATCGGTTCTACAGCCGTAGCGCAGTCCGATAATCGATATTGCCGCCCCGGCGACACCCCCGATTTCGGTAGCAGCAACGACGGTCCTGCCGCGTTGCCAAACCGCTGTATCAACACAGCTCTCAGTTCCTCACCGTCGCCCGGCAAACAGATTAAGGTCTCCGACCCCAAAGGTGTCACAGCGGCCCTGCAGTCGGCCTCGTGCGGCGACACGCTCGTCTTGAGCGCGGGGCAGACTTTTGCTCCTTTCAACTTGCCCGCAAAGCCATGCGATGCAGCGCATTGGATCACCATCCGTACCAGCGCAGAATCCGAGTTGCCGCCTGAAGGTACCCGTCTCACTCCTTGCTATGCCGGAAGTGCATCCCTCCCTGCCCGACCCACCTACAACTGCCCGACACCGACAAATTCCATGGCACGGATAGAACTCAAGGTTGGTGCCGGTGCCATCAGCGTAGCTCCGGGTGCCAATCACTACCGGATCATCGGACTGGAAGTGACCAGAACCGCTGGCACGGGCACGGTATATGCCTTAATTCGTTTCGAAGGTAGTGCTGACCACGTCGTGATTGATCGCTCCTGGATCCATGGAACACCGCTGGATGAAAGCGTGCGCGGGATCAACCTGGGCGGCAGCAGCTATGTTGGAATCGTTGACTCATACTTCAACGATTTCCACTGCATCGCAGTAACCGGTGCGTGCGTTGACGCGCAGGCCATCGTTGGCGGGAACAGTAAGGTTCCTGTGGGCGTCTACAAGATTGTGAACAATTATCTCGAGGCGGCGGCGGAAAACGTGCTGTTTGGCGGGGCACCGGGATCGCAGATCCCCGCGGACATCGAAGTTCGCCGCAACCACCTCTTCAAGCCCCTCAGCTGGCAACCTGGTAGACCTGATTTCGTCGGCAAGAAATTCATCGTCAAGAATCTGTTTGAACTCAAGAATGCGGAACGGGTTCTGGTCGAGGGGAACGTCATGGAAAACTCGTGGGGTGGGTACAGCCAAGTAGGGTATGCCATCCTCCTGACTCCGCGCGGTGCTTGGGCAGCCGTGCAAGACGTTACTATTCGCAAGAACCTGATTCGTCACAGCGGTTCCGGCATGCAATTAGCGGCATCTTTGTCAGACGGAAGCAAAGAGGATTCGCTCGCGGCCCAGCGCTGGAGCATCCACGATGACCTCTTGGAAGACATCGATGCTGACGCTTATAACGGTGACGGGATGGTCTTCCAGATTTCCAGCGGGTTCTCGAAAAATGTGCCACTAAACAATGTTCGCGTGAGTCATGTAACCGTTGCAACTCGAGGGAGAGTGAAATCCCTAATTCTGGTGGGCGCAGCTCCGGACAATCCACGTCTCCCATTTGCGATCAGCTTCAATGACAATATTGTTCCTGCAGGCACAAACTCTGTCTGGTCGAGTGGAAGAGGCACTTGCCCTAAGTCAGGACAGCCAGCAACTACGTTTAAGAATTGCTGGAGCTCTTTCGAGGTAAAGAACAATGTCATCATTGATTATGCTGGCGGACAAGGGGCTTGGCCGCAGGGAAATTTTCTGGTGAAGGATGTCAACGCGGTAGGATTTGAGCGAATTAACAATGACGAACCAGACTATCGCCTGTCATCCACTAGCCACTTCGCGGGCAAGGCTTCGGATGGTAGAAATGCGGGAGCGGATATGGACGCCGTCCGTGCCGCGATAGAGGGCGTGCGCTGACTCGTCGCGGCGACTCTCCGCACCGAAACTGATATCCATTTCGCCGCAAGTGTTCGAACCCTTCACGAATTCCACTCCTCTCGTCTCAGGTCTTCGAGCTTGATCGCACGAATTTAACAAGCGAGCTGACAAACGGAATCCCTTCAGCTGGGCTTCACTTATTTCGGCTTGCAGCGGCATTTTCGCTTTCGCCAATCTGGATGCAATGTTGGCGGCTGCCGAGGTCTAGCAACTTTCTGTTGCAAAATTGTTGGATGTTACCAGCTAGTGACCACTTGACATGACGGAGGCTCTCCCCGGTGCTCCAAAACCCATAGCGAATCCCGTCGCTCCTCGTTGTGAAGTAAGTACCAAAGTTTTCCGCGCTCCGATTCCGTACATCGCCATCCGCCTGTAACTGCGCCAATAGACCAATCCCCTTAGTTATCTATCGCCTCTCCCGGCGCAGTCTTACAGTCGCCTTAGGACTCGCCAGACATCCTGACAATCAATCGATAACGAGGTGTCGTTCATGACAGCCACCCCCCTAAACTGCATACGGCCAGCCCTTGTTTCTTGTCGTTTAAGAACACAACACGCAACGTTGGCGATCGTTCTTCTGATGGCAGTGCTCACTGCTTCGTGTGCGCCTTTAGGACAAGGCGCGAACAACTCTCAATCAACAGGTTCGGCGCCACACGCCCTTTCGATATCGAACGGCTTGCCTTCCGCAACCTTGGAAAGTCCATACAATACCACCCTTACGGTGACCGGGGGCACGGCTCCGTATCGATTCGCAATCTCCGGTGGGGCTCTACCGCCCGGCCTTACCTTGAACGCAGACACCGGATCGATTTCAGGGCGGCCCACTGCCGCTCGCAGGTACTCGTTCGTGGTCTCTGTAACTGACCTCGCGAGCAAGAGAGGTGAAAGCCAGCTCTCGTTAACCGTCGGGCGTTCACAAAGGCGTTTTCCCATTGTGAATCTCACGCTTTCTCCCGCCTTCGCAACTCTACATTCTGGGCGGAGCGAACAATTTACCTCGAGCTTTCGCGGCACTAGCGACACGGCTGTCGAATGGACAGCGACTCTCGGGAAAATTTCGAGTTCTGGACTTTTCACCGCGCCTTCAGTGACAACGACTCAAATTGCAGTTGTGAAGGCGACGAGTGTGGCCGATCCAAACACAGAAGCAACAGCCACGATTACAATTACTCCGCCAGCGTCAACCCCGCCGCCTACGCATCAGCCTCAGCCCCCTTCGTTACCCACCGGTGCCGACAATCGCTACTGCAGCTCTGGCGATCAGCCGCATTTTGGATCGACTGATGGTCCGGCTAACTTGCCGCAAAGGTGTATCTATACCGCTCTTTCGAGCACACCGTCGGGCGGCAAAAAGGTAGTGGTGCTGGCGGGTGGGAGCGTCAATAGCGCGCTGGAGAATGCCGCATGCGGCGATGTGATCCTACTGCAAGCTGGGGCGACCTTTAAGGGGCCAGTAACTCTCCCCGCGAAGAATTGCGACGCGCAGCACTGGATCACTCTCCGTACCAGCGCAGCCGATAGCAGCTTGCCCCCCGAGGGCACGCGGATCACTCCTTGCTACGCAGGGATTTCGTCGCTGCCCAATAGGCCGGCTTACACTTGCTCAGCCCCGCGAAGTGTCCTGTCGAAAATCCAGATCGCAAACGGCGCTGGTGCCATTACCGTTGCTCCTGGAGCTAACTTTTATCGAGTCCTCGGGCTGGAGATCACTCGTCAGCAGGGTACGGGCTTGGTGTACGGTCTCGTCAAAGTAGTCGGGACAGCTGATCACCTGATCTTTGATCGGGTCTGGATTCATGGCACGGCGCTGGATGAGACCACGCGTGGAGTCTACCTCGGGGATAGTGCCAATGTCGCCGTGATCGACTCATATCTCAACGATTTTCATTGCATAGCAGTGACTGGTTCGTGCACGGACGCCCAGGCCATCAATGGCGGCAACAGTCTTCTGCCCACCGGCACTTACAAAATCGTAAATAACTTCCTGGAAGCTGCCGCGGAAAACGTACTTTTTGGCGGCGCGGGTGGTTCCACCGTGCCTGCCGATATTGAAATCCGAAGGAATCACATGTTCAAGCCACTGTCTTGGATGCCGGGAAGCCCGAATTTTATTGGCGCGAAGTTCATCGCGAAGAACTTGTTCGAGATTAAGAATGCAGAGCGCGTTCTGCTCGAAGGGAACGTGATGGAGCATAGTTGGGGAGGCTTTACTCAGGTGGGATGGGGCATTGTGCTTACGCCACGGGGTTCGTGGGCAGCCGCTCGCGACATCACCATCCGCTATAACAAAATCAGCCACGTTGGGTCTGGGTTTCAGATTTGCGCATCGCAACAACAGTTTCCCAACGGTCAGACGGTAGACTCTCTAGCTAGCGAGCGCATTAGTATTCATGATGTGACGGTGGAAGATATGAACGCTTCTGCTTACAATGGCGACGGCGTTGGCTTCCAGATTACCAGCGGTTTCATAGTGAATACCCCGTTGAACAATCTCTCCATCAATCATGTAACTATGCTAACCGATTCCCGAAAGACCCTGCTGGTTGTCGGCGCGGACGAGCGTAATCGCTTGCTCCCCTTCAACATTGTATTCACCAACAACATTGCGATAGCAGGTGAGTCTTCCGTCTGGTCTATGGGCGGTGCTAGGGGCGCTTGTGCGAAGTCCGGACAACCCTTGACTACATTCAATCAATGCTGGAGTTCGTATTCGGTCACCAATAATGCCATCGTTGGCTATCCGAGCAGTCAAGGCCCTTGGCCGGGAGGAAATTTCTTTGCCAGTGGAGAGACTGCGCTCGGATTCACAAATTTCAACAAGGGGATTGCCGGGAACTACCAACTGCTCCCATCCAGCCCGTATGCTCAATTGGGGATTCCAGACCAAACCTCTCTGGGCGCAGACGTCCCCACACTGAGCGCGAACATTGCAGGAGTGCAATAGCGAGTAGGATCATCGCCGGTATCGTGGCGCCAGAAATGCAGCGTTCGTCGGCGGAGTCAAGGCTCTCCTGCCTCCGCCAGCTCTGGCCCGATTACGTTATCTTAGGTGCCCAGCGAAAGCACATTCCAGGCTCCATTGCAGCGCTTCTACCGTTTCCCTGGAGCCAATGCGTTTAAGTCGCAACGTGTCGTCACCTTGGCGGGCCAGTCCTCCATTTGTAGTCACGGCGGTTGCATAGCCGATCTCGCGGCTGGCAGCAACCGTTCCCTCCGTCCAGTGTGGAGATAACGCTGGACATGGATAGGCAAAATGCAGCACTGGATTTCCGAGTTCTTGCTCCAGGCGCCGCTTCGACTCAATCATTTCATGCCGCGCGACATCCGAATTTACATAAGCCATGTTGGGGTGTGTCAGAGTGTGGGAACCAACGATGTGTCCCTGTCTCACTAACGCCCGCATCTGGTCGTAGTTCATCATCAAGGCTCCCGAGTCGACAGGTACCTGGTTATCAAGTTCGTTGGCCACGCTGGCAACATACTTCTCCTGGACCGCACCAGTCAGCTGGCAACATTCGTCGCAAGCGCGCAAGAAGGCCCCTTCCCGCTCGGGCTTGTTGGAGAGCGGCCAAACTTTGCCGGAAGAATCGGTCCATCTTTTCTGTTTCGTTTTACGAAAGCAAAATCGTAGCCGCGCCGGCCAAGGCAGCATCCTGCGATCCACGCACTCCACCGTCGCATAAAATGTTGCCGGCACCCCTAGTTCGTTCAAGACTGGAGCAGCGATCTCATAGTTGTCGGTGTATCCGTCATCAAACGTAACCACGACGGCGCGATCAGGAATCTCCGCCTTCCCATTTATGAATCGCTCGACCTGGTCGAGGCTTGTGGGACGGAATCGCCGCGCGAGTAATTCGATCTGTTGCCGAAACACTTTCTGGGAAAGGATGATCTCTCCCAGATAGGCCTCCTGCGAGCCTGGATCCTCCATGACGGAGTGATACATAAGAATGGCGGCACTCGGGCCCCGCAACCGTCCAGCCGCCTGCAGCAGACGGCTCCCCACTATTGTTCTCTTGATCAGATCCTTCATATTGGTTGGAGGAACCTTTTCAAACCCGCGTAACGGCCGTTCTCCCTTAACTTCTCATCATCAAAGAGGAATGCGCGGTCGCCGCGGCCTGCAAAACACGCTTCGACAAAGGGGGCCAGGTCTCGCCGAATTCGCGACACATGGGAAGCTCTGCTTGACTCATTCATGCGTAACAGCGCTGGTCTGAGCGACGAAACCAGCACCACTGTCACCGTCCACGCAAACGCGCAGCCACAATTCCAAATTTAGCAGGCGCCAGATGCGGCTCCCATGGTCGCGAGCCCCAGAACGGTGTTCGGCAAAAAGACGCTGCAGAATCTCCTGCCGGAAGAGCCTACGCTGCAGAGTTCGAGGCTCCAACAAGAGCTGCTCCAAAACCTCCAACTGCGGCCCCTTCAGCCAATATTCCCAAGGCGTTGGAAAACCCATCTTTTTGCGGCTCATGATTGCCTCAGGCAATAGATCCGCGACGGCGGACTTCAGAATGCATTTTCCCGCCATGCCTTTGGTGGAATATTTTGCGGGAATTGTGGCCGTGAATTCGACCAGCGCATGGTCAAGAAAGGGCACACGGCTTTCGATGGAAGCAGCCATGCTCATCTGGTCCTGCTTCATCAGCAACTCAACCAGGTACGTCTTGATATCGGTATAAAGCAGGCGGTGAAGCAGATCGCCGCTGGAACCATTCCAGTAGTGCATGGAACCGGCATAAGGATCACCGGCTGATTCTTTCGCATCGGGAGTAAGGAGTTCGTCCTGGTCGGATGCTGAAAATGCGCAATAAAAATTATCAAAATAAAAAGACGGCCAGGACGCGCCGTCGCGACCCAGAAACGTGTGCTCCAGCTTCCGTTTATAAGCGGCAGAAATGGGAGTAAGCCCGATGGCACTTCTCAGCAATGCCCGCAGTCCGGCTGGGGTCATGCTCCGGTACACACGATCCATCCGTGAATTCAGCAGAGTCCAGGCATAGCGCGTATACCCGGCCAAGGTTTCGTCGCTTCCTTCACCCGTCAGCACAACGGTGACGTGCTCCCGGGCGAGGCGGGCCACGAAATAAAGCGCCACACTGGAAGGCCACACCACAGGTTCGTCCTCGTGCCAGATCAGACGCGGTAACGTCTGAAAGAAATCCCCCCAATTCACATGAATTTCGTGATGCCGCGAGCGTAAGTGCTCGGCGACCGTGCGGGCATAAGGCAGTTCGCTGAATTCTTGCTCCCCGTATCCGACCGAGAAGGTCTGGATCGGTTCCTGTCGTATTTTGGTCGTGAGTGCAGCGACGGCACTGGAATCCAGCCCGCCGCTGAGAAAAACTCCTAAAGGAACGTCACTCATCAAGTGACTGGAAACGCAGTCCTCGAGTCGTTCGCGATATTCAGAGACGTAGTGTTCGTACGGACGCTTTCCGTCGTCCGACTGGATGTTGAGATCCCAGTAGGGCTCAATTTGCAGCGCGCGTTTGTCTTCTTCGAGGATTAGGGTATGTCCAGGCAGCAATTTGTTGATGCCGGCATACATGGTTTCTTCGCCAGCAATGTAGCCGAATGCCAGATATTCAGCGAGCGTGCCACGGTTGAATTCCGGCCTGACGTGAGGATAATTCAGGATCGTCTTGATCTCGGACCCGAACAAAAATGTGTCGTCCTGGTGACGGTAATACAGCGGCTTGATTCCCAAACGATCCCGGGCGATGAACAGAGAACGACGACTGCGATCCCAGATCGCGAAGGCAAACATGCCACGCAGATATTGAACGCAGTTTTTACCGTACTCTTCGTAGAGATGAACGATCGTTTCTGTATCGCTCTGTGTTCGATAACGATGACCGCGGGAAACCAGGTCCTTACGAAGCTCGCCGTGATTGTAAATCTCGCCGTTAAATACAATCCAAATGCTGCCATCTTCATTGCTGAGAGGCTGGTGGCCGGTCCGGATGTCGATGATGCTGAGCCTGCGCATCGCGAGACCCACATTGCCATCCACAAAAAAGCCGTCGTCATCGGGCCCGCGGTGCGCAATCTGGCGGTTCATGTCCGACAGAACTTCGCGATTTACGCGCTGTATTTTATCGAAAAGGAAAATCCCACAGATTCCACACATGGTTACACACCCGTATCCTTCAACTCGCTACCCGGCAGAAGGAGGCCGCTTTCTGTGAAGACGCGAACAAGCGACTGCTGATCCAGATCCTCTGACGAAGGAAAGATCTGCACTTGCGACCCAGAACCCACCACTTCAGAATATCTCACTTGATGACTGAAAGTGAGGACCCGATGCCCATTCGCATCCACATAGGAACAGTTGCACACAACCAGCACGAACTTTCCAGTTTTGCGGTCTTGCGACCAATAGAGAAAATCGGCATCACTGGCCCACGTGCCCGCTTTCCATGCGCCTGTTAACCCAGCAAAGAAAAACTGGTCGTCCCGCACGATGGTGGAATACTGAAACGCGCATACCTCATTGGGGATAGCGTCGTTCGATCTCACAAGCCGTCCGAAATCTTCTTCGGAACTGTCAGACGCCACAAGAATTGTCGCGAAGTCTGCGGGAAGATCAACGACCGTTCCGAAATTCACCACGCTGGCCCACTCTCGCTGGCCATACACCGGGGACCAGTGATCCCGGCGCACACTTTGCGACCAACCATGATTTTCGGCGGTAACCAGGGCAAGTGCATCCAATTGGTTAGCGAACACGATCTCCTTGGTGTTTGCAGGCAGCAGTGAAGAACCGAGATGCCATGCAATATCCACTTGATGCCGACCCGCACCCTCAACCAGATCCCGCACAAACCAGAAACAACCCTTTCTGTGAAATACGCAGCGGTGATGCATCAGCGGAGAGTAGCCATCGTGAGTCGCCTGGAATAAATTGAATTCTTTACCTGTAATCCACTTCTCGACAGCAACGCGCGGCTGACTCTTCCAGGAGAACGGCCCGGTGCTCTGAGCCTGGTCGATGGCATCAATCTGTAATGTGTTATGCGCGCCAGTCCCGCGTAAGCGCGCACGTTCACCGCTGCGATCAATGTATTCAAATGTGCCGGGATCAATCAAAAGACTTGTCCCATTTCTCACAAGCACAATGCTGAGCGCATCAGCATGGCCATGCCCTCCATTGGCTGATCCGAGGGGCCCGGCGTCAATCGTCAGTTGCTGCCCGTGATCCTCATCCCCCAACATGTAAAACCCTGCGTCGGGCAGGCCTGTCGAAATTCCCGTCGGCTCGGTCATGGGCAGCGCGTCGAATTTGGCGAGGCCCTTCATTCCCATGAGCCAAAGCGTCTCTTCCCGGGGATTGCCCGCTAGAAACTTGAAATCCCCGCGCTGGTAAAGGATCGCTCCCGTACTGAGTGGATCCAGCATGTGCTCAGCCCGGTTACGCTGCGGCGCGAACAGCCTTCCGCCGTCATCGTCACCGAAGTTGGGTGCGACCCCGGCACGCCCCAGCAGCAGCAGAGCATTCAGCATCCGCTGCAATGTTTCATCGAAACTGTCCGGAACCGGCATGCCGTTGAGCTCGGCAAGAATTCGAGCATGCAAAAACATGTCCAGGGCATAAACGTGATAATACGTGGATTGTTCGAAATAGAAACCGTCGCTGCGGACCTGTTTTGCGGACTCCTTTTCAAGAATATTCCAACCTCGCCGCCTCCATCGCGAAGCCAAAGGCAAGCCTGGAAAAAGAACACCGACTGAGAACAGTGCCAGCGCCTCTCCAAGCAGATGCGTGTTGGGCGAGAAATATGTGGAGAGATAGTTCTCGACATGCCTGCCACTCAATTCGAGGGCAGCCAGCCACTGCGAGCGCAAATCCGGCCTGAACAACTCCGTGTCCTGCAGAAGAAAGAAGGTCCAGATCCATGAGAGGCTGCGGAAGGCCACCTCGAGGCTGCTTGCCCAATTAATTCCGATAGGATATGGATTTTGCTTGTGCCAGTGCTTCCACTGAATGAACATTTCATGGGCGAATCGCGCCTCACCCGTGATGCGGTAGGCTTTGGCCAGCGTGACAAAATGCTGGTGCCGGTTCAACTCCCAGGTAATCTTGGAATCCCCGACTTCTTCGAAATCGAGATATCGGACCTTGAACCACGGTTTGCGAGGAGCTTGCTTACCGTGCACAATGTCGCAGTGCCAGTCGATTTCCGCGCCGTAGTCGAGATCCGTATAACCGAGCAGATCGAAACGGTGGGCGCAAATGCTTTCCGCTCGAACAATAGTTTCCTCAACTGAGCTCGGGAGAATGTTCTTCAGAGCCTCGATCAATTCCGGCAATTGCTCAGGCGAGAAATAAAAGTGGCCCAGAGCGGTCGTGAATTCGGTGGAAGGGCCACATGCGAAATTGTTCCCTGAGCGAAATTTGACAAGATCTGTGCGTGCGGTTACATACTGCCGCGAACGAAGAAATAGTTCGTGGCCGCTCATCGCTTTGAGACGATCGAACCTGCGCCGCCAGGAACGGGACATCGTTAGCGGGACCTCCCCTTGTCACTCAGGAGTTCCGTATAAAGCGCATCGATGTCCTGGACGAGCCTTTCGAAACTGAAATTCCGAACCGTGAATTCATGCCCTGCCTGGGCTAGACATCTGGCAAGTGCAGGTTCGGACAAGAGCTTTAATAGCGCCGCCGAGAGCGCGGCCGAATCCTCAGGCGGAACCAACATCCCGGTTACGCCGTCTTGTACTAATTCGGCATTTCCTCCCACCCGGCTCGCGATGACCGGCAGTCCCGCCGCCATGTATTCGAGAACCGCATTCGGAAGCCCTTCTGCGCGCGAGGGCAAAACTGCAATGTCACAAGAAGCGAGTATTTCCGGAATATCAGAGCGGCGTCCAACAAAGAGAAAACTCTGCAAAACTCCCGACTCTCGAGCCTGCCTCTCGAAGCTCGACCGTTGCTCGCCATCACCGACCAGTACGAATCGCGTGTCCGGGAATCGTTCAAGCACCGCCGGTGCCGCGGCGATGAGCCAAGGATGGCCTTTAACGTCAGTGTGCATGTTTCCGACAAGCACGACCAGTTTCCCGTCTCCAGCATCTGGAAAAAGGCGAATCCGATCCTTGCGGGCCGATTTGAACTTGGCGACATCCACGCCGTTGTGAATTACCCGCACTTTGCGTGGATCGAAACGGTCTTCCCCCAGTAGAACATCACGGATTGGAGCAGCATTCGTCACGACGGCACCGCCTAAATTCTGAATCCATTTCAGGCAAACGCGCCGCTTGCCCTGATACCACTCCAAATGAGACAGGTCGCGACGGCTGGAAACAATCGCCGGAATGCCCGCCAGGCGGGCGGCAGGAACTCCGACCAGGTTCGACCAGAGGTCGTGCGTGTGCACGATATCGAAGCTCCTGAGAAACCAACTCATACGTAGAAGTTGACGAAGGCCGGAGGGACTGTCGATTCCGCCTCGCGAACGAAATTCGCGAATGGCGATCCCGGTTCCCTGAAGGCGATCTTCAAGCGGACCCTCTCGCTTCAGGCAGCCGACCGTTACCTCGTATCCCGTCGCGGGTAGCCGTCGTGCCAACTCCACGGCTTGGGTTTCTGTACCACCCACGTTGAAGGAATCGATCAGGTGAAATACTCGGCGCACAACCGGGCGCGCGGCAGCCTGGTCGCAAGGGGCCTGAACCTCAAACGAGCTTGAATTGCCCAGAGTCACGAAATTCCACAATAATGCCAACCATCAAAAATAGCGTGCGTTACGCACGTGCGTACAAAGGCCTCCGAAAATTCAGCCTTCGTGATTAAATACTACAGGGGCAAATCCGACGACACCTGATATCCTGTATTCTGTTGATAACAAGCGATTTTGTCCGGCCAGCGTCGGGTCGACAGCCTGATCACATCGCCCGAGCATGGCCTAATTATCTCCGATTAAAAGGGAAAGAACTACCTGCATGACTCCATCGATAAGTGTATTTGGCCTGGGGTACGTCGGAACCGTAACCGCAGCTTGCCTTGCACACAAAGGACACAATGTCATTGGCGTTGATCTGAGCACAACCAAAGTGGCCGCGATGGAGGGCGGACGCAGCCCTATCGTTGAACCGCGAGTCAGTGATCTCATCGCGGACGGCCATAAAACAGGCCGTTTGCGCGCCACTTCCAATTCAGAAGAAGCTGTTCTAAACAGCGATATTTCATTTCTTTGTGTTGGGACGCCCAGTCTGCGGAACGGCAAACTCGACTTGGGGCATATTCAGCCTGTCTGCGAGGATATTGGCAAGGTTCTGAAAACAAAGAGTTCGTTTCATTTGGTTGTCGTGCGGAGCACGGTTCTGCCTGGAACCGCGGAAAGCATCGTTGTGCCGGCCCTCGAAAAAACATCGGGCAAAAGGCTGGGCAAGGATTTCGGTGTTTGTGTGAATCCGGAGTTCATGCGCGAAGGAACTGCCGTTGCCGATTTCCTGGAGCCTTCTGTAACCGTAATCGGCGCCGCTGAAGCTGCCCACAGCGCCCGCTTGCGGGAAGTTTATAGCTGGGTGTCAGGGCGTATTTTCGAGACCTCCTTCCGCTCTGCGGAGATGGTGAAATACATTTGCAATGCCTGGCATGCCGTAAAGGTCTCTTTTGCCAACGAAGTGGGCACTTTGGCAAAACAGTTGTCGGTCGACACCGCGGCTGTGGTCGAAATCTTCACCGCCGATACCAAGCTCAACATCTCGCCTATGTATCTGAAACCCGGGTTCGCGTTCGGCGGTTCCTGTCTGCCCAAGGACGTGAGAGCACTGAACTATCGCGCCAAGGAACTGGACCTCAATCTTCCCTTATTCCAATCCATTCTTCCCAGCAACGACCAGCACCTCGATCGTGCCGTGGAAATGGTACTCGCGACCGGCAAGAAGAAAATTGGCGTGCTGGGATTGAGCTTCAAAGCGGCCACCGACGACCTGCGGGAGAGCCCTCAGGTACAACTGGTAAAGCGACTTCTAGGCGAAGGCAGGGAAATTCGCATCTGGGATGACAATGTTTCCTTGGGACATTTGATCGGCTCCAACCGCCTGTACATCGAAGAAGTGATTCCCCATATTGGCTCTTTGCTTTCCAACAGCCTCTCCGAAGTGGTCACCGGCTCTGACGTTGTTATCGTCGCCACCCGCGGATTAGATAGTAATGAACTGCGCGCTTGCCTCCAGCCGGAACAGGTGGTTATCGATCTCGTAAACCTCGAACGTGGATCGCGGCCAGCCATCTCAGGTGACTACGAAGGGATTTGCTGGTAACGAACTGCCGCCATGAAGATCCTCTGGGTTAAAGCCGGCGGGCTGGTCCCGCCCGACACCGGTGGGAAAATCCGCAGCTACAACATACTTCGGGAACTGGCGCGCGAGCATTCTGTCACCTTCTTCTCGTTCTATGCCGCACACCCGAGCGACTCTCATCCCACGCTGAAAAATTTCTTTGAACGCGTGGTCTGCCTGCCGCTCTCCTTGCCCGTGCCGAAGAGCCGTGCCGAGATAGTCGACTACGGCATTCGCCTGCTCTCTTCGCAGCCTTACCTCATTACGAAGTATTGCCGTTCCAAGGTGAATGACGAATTACGCGCCCTGCTCCAGCACGAAACTTATGATGTTATCGTTTGCGATTTCCTTTCGCCGGCAGGCATTATTCCATGGGAATCGCGAACCCCGAAGGTGGTGTTCACCCACAACGTAGAGGCGGTTATCTGGCGGCGTCACTATGAAGTTGCGACAAATCCCCTCTGGAAAGCCATCTCGTGGTGGGAGTGGCGAAAGACGGCAGCTGCGGAAAAACGATATCTCCGCCTTGCCGACCGGGTTCTCACCGTTTCTGATACTGATCGTGACTCTTTTGCAACTTTCCTCGACCCGCGAAAAATAACCGTCATTCCCACTGGCGTAGATGTCGACTACTTCCAACCCCTTCCCGGGGCAGAGATCCCGGATTCTCTTGTCTTCACTGGCTCGATGGATTGGCTTCCAAACGAGGACGCGATTTTTTACTTTGTGGAAGCTATCCTTCCCCTGATCAAACAGCAACATCCATCGGTGTCTCTCGAAGTCGTGGGCCGAAACCCTTCCCGCAAACTGCAAGCGCTGCTCGAGGCCGAAAAGTCGGTGCGGCTCACCGGCTGGGTAGAGGACATTCGCCCCTTCCTGGCGCGCGGCTCGGCTTGTATTGTTCCTTTACGCATTGGGGGCGGCACGCGGCTCAAAATTTTCGAGGCGATGGCAATGGGCAGGGCAGTGGTTTCTACAACGGTGGGCGCTGAGGGTCTGCCCGTGCAGAATGCGGAGAATATTCTCTTAGCGGACACCCCAAAGGATTTCGCTGCGTCAGTGGTTTCGTTACTGCGTAATTCTGACCAGCGCCGCCGATTGGGAGCCGGAGACTGGTCCAGGAAAATTACAGCTGGCCTAAGATAGCAGAGAGTTTTTCTCGCGTTCTGCAAGACGTACTAGGCAGATGATTTTGATTTGAATCGCTGCCGCAAGTGCCCACTAAACCAGCTTCCCAACCCGGAGAGTCCGGGAGACGGATCTCTGAACCAAAAATCGGCATAATGCATGCCTGGATACCACGGCACTGAAATTTTCAGCAAGGTTTCAAAGAAACCAGGATAGGGCAGAGGCCAGCCGGGAGGTGTGCCGTGGAAAGTGTGTTCCAGGTGTGTGAGTTCGTTCACGAGACGGCGGCAAAGAATCCCCTTCTTGTACTCGATCCCTGCAGATGGCAATTTACCGGTTAGCAGCCACTCCACCCAGAGAAGCGGATAATTGATCCCACACGCAATCGGAAGCGGCAGTGATCCCCAAGGCCGAGCATTGATTTCCATAAGAGCTGGGGGCCCGCCATCATGCGGTCGCTTGAACTCGACCATGCAAATTCCGCCCAATCCAGCTTGCGTGACCAGAGCCCGGCTGGCTTCTTCGACCTCCGGCGTCAGCGGAATTGATAGTTGCGCGCTGCTCCCCGATCCTCGGGGATCGGTTTCCCGAACGCGCAGCCACGAAAAAGGAAGCCAGACCTTCCCCTCTGCCGCCAGACAGGAGAAGCCTATGCCTGCTCCCTGTACGAATCGCTGAATCAGCACATCTCCGGCTTCCTTCAGCCTGTGTCCTACCTTTTTTTTCAGATCCTCTATCGAATACGCGTAGGCCACAGAGCCGAGGACGGCACGGTTGCCAGCCCAACGCACGGAGAATCGGTCTTTGACGACCACTGGAAAGTCCCAGTTCGGGGCGGCGCGGTCCAGATCCTCGAGCGATGAAACCAGCACCGTCTCCGGCACCGGTATTCGTAACTCGCGCGCCAGACTTATAGTGCGAAACTTGTCGGCGGCAAGTTCGATCGCCGCATCCGCACCCAAAGCCAGACGGGACACTCCCTGGAACTGATCTCGGTTCTTTGACAGTGGCGCGATCGTAAAGTCGGTAACTGGAATGATGAGCTCGATTTCGTTTTTGCGGGCAAATTCCAGCACGGTTTCGACGAAACCCGAAGCATCCTCGTAAGGAACTGGATATCGCGTGCTCAGTCGGCAGTAACGAGACAACTCCGCGGGCGCATCGATACCGCGGTTCGAGCCTACGGCAACCCAATACTTTGCCCGGCCGAGAGATCGCGTAATCGCCAGGGTTGCCGCGCTATGCCCATCCAGCACAAGTATTCGCGCCAATTATTCCCTTCCGGATTCCTTCCCGAGAACTGATTGAGCCGCGTCGACATTTCGGGAGACGCTCCCGGCCGCTGCAGGAATAATCTGGCGGGCTGCTTTCCGAACGCTTAGCAAATGAGCAAGCCCGGTCAACCAAGCTTCAAATTCAATCGGGCTGCGCGCCGAAGTATCTACGAGACGGGGCAAAAGAAAGGGATTGCTTCGCCGGCTCGCCAGCCCACTGTCGCATGTCGTCGCAGAAACCACGTCCTCGATTTGCAACCACTCCACAAATTCCGGCCTATAAACTCCGCTCGGGTAGCAGAAATGGATTGCGGTCTCGCCCAGCGCTTGCAAGCTGTTCCGGTTGTCTCGAATCTCTTTCCGAAACAGACGCTCCTCCAGAGGAGTACGATGCCGATGAGTGTGGAGTTGGAAATCGACGCCGGCTGCCGCAAGCTCTGCCCGCTGGGACGCATTCATCAGCTGGAATATCCGGCTCGATAATATTTCGTCATAGGAAATCCCGAGAGACTTGGCCAAAACGGCAGCCACATCATTTTTTTGAGATCCGGTTAAGTTGCGTTCCTCTGCATCCAGAACCAATTTCCGCTGAATTTGCATGCGGCCCTTTTCGGTTCTCAGATCCAGAGGGCCGCTGAGCCCCAGTTCTTCAGGGTTGTTCAGGACGCGATCTTGCCCCTTCCACAGTAGATAAGAGCAGATCAGATTAAAAACCGGTCTCTGATAATCACTGTAGTAGGTGGTTTGATAGACCGTAACTGGAAATCCATACTCCCGAATGACCGGAAACGCGGCCGCGTAGAAATCGTAACCGCCATCATCGAAGGTAATCACTACACTCTTGGGCGGCAACTCCGCGGCTTGGAGGCGCCGGAGCCCTTCTCCGAGCGGCAACACGTTGTACTTGCCCCGGTCCAGGATCTGCAGTCGCTGACGGAAGATTTCGGGCTGCATGTACAAGCTTGGTCTCCACAAATGCTCGTCCATGCGGGAGACGCCGTGGTAGCAGAGAATCAGCAGTCTCTTGCTCCGCCACCGACTGTCAAGCACCAGGCGGAATGCTCCGGACCTTCGTTGCAGGTGCAAAAGCGCTCGTCTGATATTTCTTAACATTCCCGGAAGTGATTGGCTTGAGTGCTTCAAGATCCCTGGATGCCCAAAGCCCCATCGCGACATATGCTGCGGATTGAAAAAGCTTATGCTAAAAATTCGCTTGTAGCAAAACCTCAATCCCACGCCAAGAAATCCAAAAAGAAGGGCATCTATTTGTGAGCTCGAACAAATTTGAACTGTAACACAACGGCTCTTTCATGCTCGCCCTCCCGAATCGGCAGCATTACGAGCCATGAAATCGACAATTAGACAGGGTTACAGATTTGGCAGTCTACGACAGGCCAGGACAGCGATGGGGCGAAATACTAATCCTCAATCAGGAGTTGCGGAACCATTACACCGATGGCTTCAGCTTGGGTAAAAGCTCAAAATCCGGGCGATCCTCCGAAACGGACAACGCGTGCTCACGCCCACACCTGCCTCCCAACCGTAGACGGACCGCGCAACATTTTTAGGATAAAATTGGGAAGGATTAGCACTGGAATAGCGTCCCCATCGAGGTTACCCGGCAATGAAGCAGTCTGAAAAGACGTCCACCGCAGGCCTCTCTGAAGAAGTTCGCGGCATCCTGCGCTGTTTGGGCTGCCGCGGACCCTTGCAGAACGACGCGACAGCATTGGTGTGCCGCAAGTGCAATACCCTCTATCCATTCACCAAGGGCGTTTACCGATTTGTGGATATGCAAAAGTACGCTAACAGCTTCGGTTTTCAATGGAAGCTATACGCGCGCACTCAATTGGACGATGCCGACAGCCAAAGGTCAGAGAGTGCCTTTCGGCGCCGCACTGGATTCCGTCCAGAGGATCTGGCGGGCAAACTAGTCCTCGATGTAGGGTGCGGAATGGGACGATTCGCCGAAGTGGCGACTCGGTGGGGCGCGCACATCGTCGGAATCGATCTGAGTTTAGCCGCCGAGGTCGCGGCTCAGAATCTGAATGACCGCTCTGCCTACATTTTCCAGGCGGACGTGTTCAATCTGCCTTTTGCGCCGGAGAGCTTCGATTACATCTACAGTATCGGCGTTCTACATCACACCCCGAATTGTGAGGAGGCATTCAAGACCTTGCCCGCCTTGCTCAAGCCGGGTGGACGCATCGCCATCTGGCTCTACAGCGCTTATAACCCCTGGTATCGTATGAGCGATGTTTATCGACGGGTTACGCGCCGCATGCGTCCGC
>QHVR01000405.1:0-23760 GCA_003223595.1 Acidobacteriota bacterium | reverse complement strand
AGCTGCGCTCGCTTGGCTGATTCCTATGTCTTTCCACAAGGATGTCACGTGGCGACTACTCGATACCTTCGATTGGTACTCCCCTTGGTATCAGTCCAAGCACACCTATGAAGAGGTCTTCCGTTGGTTTGAGGACTGCGGTCTGGAGGATCTCAGGGTGATCGAGCAGCCCATCGCTGTACAAGGACGGCGTCCGACTGAGCTTCGACCGGCCCCTGCTCAGGAAACGATGGAGATCGAGCGATGTGCGGAATAGCGGGCCTGGTCTTGCGGACCGACGAAACAGCTGACAACGCGGACGTCCACCGCATGTGCCAGACGATTGTTCATCGCGGCCCGGATGACGAAGGCATTTTCACGCAAGGGCCTGTCGGGCTCGGCATGCGCAGGCTGAGTATCATCGACGTAGCGGGTGGCCATCAGCCTATTCACAACGAGGATAAGACCGTTTGGGTCGTCTTCAATGGAGAAATCTATAATTTCCCGGATCTTCGCCGGGAACTCGAAGCTCGAGGACATTGCTTCTATACCCACTCCGATACCGAAGTCATCGTACATCTTTACGAAGAAATGGGCTCCGAGTTCGTTCAGAAGCTCCGAGGCATGTTCGCCATCGCTCTCTACGACCTCGGGCGGAAGGTCCTGCTGTTAGCACGCGACCGCCTTGGTAAGAAGCCCCTGCACTACGCCATTCATCGCGGACAACTGCTTTTCGGGTCCGAGATCAAGGCGATTCTGGCCCTCCGTCCCGAACTTGCCCAATTGAGCGGCGAGGGATTACTGCAGTATTTCTACTTCGGCTACATAACTGATCCTCATACTGTTTTCGAGACAATCCACAAACTCCCTCCTGGCCACTTGCTGGAGTGGCGCGACGGGTCACTTAACGTCCGTCCCTACTGGGATCTCCCAGCATATGGGACGCGAGGAGCGATTTCCGAGGAGCAGTGCCTTGAGGAGCTGGAACAGCAGCTGGCGGAGGCGGTTCGCATCCGCATGATCAGCGATGTGCCACTTGGGGCCCTGTTGAGCGGAGGCGTGGATTCTTCCATCATTGTGGCCCTGATGGCGCGAGCAAGCTCTAAACCCATCAGGACGTTCTCCATTGGATTTAAGGCAGAAAGCTTCAACGAGGCAGAATATGCTCGTGCCGTGGCCCAACAGTTCGGCACTGACCACAGCGAACTGGTAGTGGATCCCGATCTCAAAGAAACGTTGAATTATCTCTCGACCATGCTGGAAGAGCCGTTCGGCGATTCTTCCATGCTACCCACCTATTATGTCAGCCGCATGGCGAGAAAACACGTGACGGTGGCGCTGTCCGGCGATGGCGGAGACGAACTGTTCGCCGGTTACGACCGGTACTTGGTAGCGATGGATCGTCAGAAGTTCAATCAGCTCCCGAGTTGGATGGGGCGAACGTACCGCGCCGCTATTCATGACTTGATTCCGGCGGGAATGTATGGCAAGAACCTTGCCTGGAACGCGTCGCTAAGCGCGCGCGACAGATATTTGGACGACGTATCCTTTTTTCCGGTTCTGCACCGGGAACGAGGACTATTCACGGCTGAGTTTCTGGATTTCGCCAAACGTCTTCCTGATCCGCTACGAGCCTGGCAAGCCACCTATGACAACGCCTCCGCCCAAGATCCATTAAGCCGGTTGCTTTATCTAGACACCAAAACATATCTTCCTGGAGATATCCTCACCAAAGTCGATCGCATGAGTATGGCCACCTCTCTCGAAGTGCGAGCGCCAATGTTGGATCATCAATTCGTGGAATGGGTCACGGCTCTGCCTATCGAGTGGAAGGTTCAAAAGAGGAAGCGAAAATACATTCTGAAGAAGTTCGCAGAACGACTGGGGATACCGCGTGCGCTTTTGGATCGCCGAAAACAAGGCTTCCAGTTGCCCCTGGTGGAATGGATGCGGAGCGACGTGAAGGATGAGTTCTTGCAGCTCTTAGTTGAGCCATGTAGCCTGCAGCGTGGTTACTTCAAACCAGCTGCGGTCCGCTCGCTCGTAGACGAGCATCTCCGTGGAAGACGGGACCGGTCCGCCCTGCTGTGGCGAATGCTTGTGCTGGAATTGTGGCATCGAAATTTCCTCCAGACACTTCCACAATCGAATTCTCGGACAAGAAACTTCGGCAGAATCCCGGAAACCGCCTATCATGCCGCTCCACCTGGTGTCGAGGCCACGAGTCAGTAAAGTAAGGACGAGCGGTCGCTCGCAGTTGCTCGCGGGCAACCCAGAGCTCATTCGCGATCGATTTCATGATTAGCCCCCTCTTGACCGCAGCAATGAAAAGCAGAAAGAAGATCCTTCAGATTGGCAATTACCCACCGCCAATGTGCGGCTGGGCCATTCAGACGAAATTGGTCACGGATGAATTGCGTCGTCGGGGGCATATCTGCCAGGTATTAAAAATCAACGAGAACCGCCAGATCAAAGACCCTGCTTACATCGATGTCCAAGGCGGATTCGATTATTTGGTTAAAGTCTTTCGGTATGCGGCTGCGGGCTATCGCCTGAACGTTCATGTGAATGGTCAGTCCAAGAAGGGATACATATTGGCGTTGATCGCCGCACTGGTGGGCCGGCTTACGTACCATCCCGCGCGGATCACGTTTCATGGCGGTCTGTCGCAAGCGTATTTTCCGCGTCCCGATAGCTTTGCATTGCGCTGGGCCTTTGCCATGCTGTTCCGGTTAGCAGGAGGAATTGCTTGCGACGACAATTTCGTCAAGCAGGCAGTGGCGGCCCATGGCGTCCCCCCGGAAAAAGTTGCAGCGATTGAAACCTTCTCCCCGCAGTATTTAAGTTTTCAGCCCCTACCTTTATCGCAAGAAATAGAGACCTTCCTAAAGAGCCATTGGCCCGTCTTTTTCTGTTACGTTTCGTTCCGGCCCGAGTACCGGCTTTCGATGCTGCGGGAGGCAATGCACCGATTCCGTGAGTACCAGCCGAATGCGGGCTTTATCTGGTTGGGATTCCCCGAGCGGGAACTGCCACCCGCTCAAGAGTTTGTCAATGAGTGGCCGGACGAAGAACGGCGAAGCTTGCTGCTGCTGGGCAACCTTACCCACGACCAATTTCTAACTCTGCTAAGCCGCTGTTTCGCTTGCATAAGAACGCCGGCCTGCGACGGGGTTGCCGCATCAGTCCTGGAATCCCTGGTTATGGGAATTCCGGTCGTTGCCAGCGAGAATGGCCGCCGACCGCCCGGCACGCTCACCTACACAGAAACCAGTGCCGCAGATCTATATGACAAACTGGTGTTCCTCGTCGAAAACGATGCTGCCATTCGAGCAAAGCTGGAAGGATTAGAGCACGGTGATAATGTCGCGCGGATGGCGGATTGGCTTGAGGAGTGAACCTCCTGGCGCCCTTTCAGGTGCCACGTAGTAGCGGACACACCAAGCAATCACGCTTTATCGCGCCCGCATGATGCCTCATCAAATGGTACTGTAGGCTCGTTGACGAACCTCAACTGTAGGGTTGAGCAGCCGTTTCGCTTCCCGTCCTTGTTCTGGAAAACCCAATCGGTACAGCAAAGTCGTATACATAACCATGTAGTAAGGGAACAGTTCATACGCACTGCTGGAGAAAAAAGCCCCCACGAGATACGCGACAAACGAAGCGCTCAATGCGCTGGCATAGAGATGCATCTCTTGCTTGTCGGGAGCTCGTGGCATCTTCCGCAAGTAGAATAGGTTGAGGAATGTCCTCCGCAGCAGCAGCAAAAAGAGGAGCAGCGCCGGGATACCGCACTCCGAACTCAGTTGCGTGTAGGTGTTGTGAGTTACTCGCCACAGGCCGGTGTAAGAGGGGAAATTACCCGGCCCAATCCCAAATAGGGGGTGAGTCGCCGTGATCGCTAAGCTTTTCTCCAGGAGTTCCTTCCGGGCTTCAGCCGAACCCCGATCGTAATCCCCCTCTTGGAACTTTCCGAAGAGTGTCTCCAAACGTTTAACGTAGTTCCCTGGGGCCACAACTATCATGCCCGCCAAGCCCAAGGCGGCGATTCCAAGCAAGTAGGCGCGCCGGCCACGAATTCCGAAGTCCCAGAGGCAAATCAAAATCGCCACGGCCAGAGCCATGAACCCGGCCCGTGAATAAGTTGCCATCAACGCGTAAATCATGACCAGCATGGTGACCGCCCAGAACGACCTCTTTAGGATCCCTCCCGCGGTTAGAAGAAAGACCAAGCAGAGGGGCCAATTCATGGCGATATTCATGGCGAGGTCATTGGGATTTGACAGTAATCCATCCCCCATACCAGCCAGCCGACCTTGCATTCTGTTATTTACAATCACGGCCACGATGGTCATGAGTGACACTCCCACAGCTTGCATCAGGATCAACCGTCGCAACTCCACCAGGCGTGTCACCGTGAGGACGAGCGTGACTACGACTATCACGATTCTCGCAAACTCAAAAAACACGACGTTGAAGCTTCCTCCTCGCCACGACGCAAATGGAATGGTGATCACCAGCCAAACAAACATCGCTAAGATGATCTTGATCTCAATGGGAAGTTTTCTGGAATGAAGACGGTTCGCCCCCAGCAAGAGAGCAAGTATTGCAAAAAACGCTGTAATTTTGGCGAGGTGTAGCGAGGCAATTCCAGGAATGATGTCGCCCGGGCGGAAATAGTACAGAAAGGAAAAGATGACCATCGTCCAGTAACCCATACGAGATCGTTCCTGCTGATCCGGCAGCGCGAATTTCTTGGACGACACGGACCTGATCCGCGTACTCCAGTGGTTGGAATGCTCTGCCCGTCTCTGAGGTATGGTCTGCATGGTAATTAATCCGTTCTTGCTCGTCCCCCCGAGTATGCTGGACTCACTGCCCACCAAGCACAAACTCTCTGAGCGGCACGACAATGTCCTGCGGCAAGGCCAGCCTTCAAATTCTCAGCTCCTTCTAGTTGGACCTTCACTGCTTGTTCTCACTCAGCAAAGCGTTCTCCCCTCGGTACTGGAACCAGGCTCTATGACTTCCAGCGATGGCTCTCGGCTTTTTGTCCAGAGATCCCGTTCATCGTGTCCATGATGTTCGTCTGCCCGAAACAAAATTAGCCAGAGCTACAACTGCGGCGCTATTCAATAACACAAAAGTACCCGCCGCATCAGCAATGCGCGCCAAGGTTCCGCGCTCGAAGCGGCGCGTTAGCGACAGCACGCTCAGGGCATAGAACATTAGCTGCAGCGCCAGCACGATGCCGTAGAACCTGCCAGGCAATGCAATGGATGTCAGCAGAAGAATGGCGAGTGCGAAAGGGACGGCCAAACGCAGGAGCTTATGACTTACGAACTCAAATCGGATTGGGTTCTCGCTGCTGAGCAGCCAGGGTGCCAACTGCATCAATTGGTAGTTTCCACTCAGCGTCCGGACCTTTCGGGAAAATTCGCGCGAACCGCCCAGGCTCGGAGTGTCCCAGGCCCGTGCCCTTGGATCGAAAATCACACGTTTTCCTCGCCGCACGACCTGCATCGGTATGTACACATCATCCAGTATGGTTCCTTCGGGCACAGGACCCACCAAGTCGCGCCTAACCGCATAAACGGCCCCAGTTGCGCCCACAACGGATCCAGATGCAGATTCCAGTTCCCGAATCTTCTTTTCGAGTCTCCAATACAGCCCCATTCCTCTGCCAGACTCTCCCAATTCCCGGTCGCCCAAAATCAGCGCGCCACTCACGCAACCCACTTCGGGATCAGCGAAATTCTCGGTCAACACTCGCAGAGCGCCCGCCTCGATCTGTTGGCGCGCATCCACGAACATGATCACTTCGCTACTGGTAACATCCAGCGCGTCATTCAGTCCGCAAGCCTTGCCTTGACTCAACTGCTTGAGCAGGACGCGTATCCTGGGATTGCCCGGCTGATCGCGTAAGATCTCCTCGGTTCGATCGGTTGAGCCGTCCGATACGATCACAAGGTCATACCGCTCTGCTGGATAGTCCATTGCAAGAAGATTCTGCAACTTCTTCTCTAAAACTGCCTCTTCATTCCGCACGACCATAACGACCGATACGGTCGGCTCGTATGTTTCGCGGTGCAGCGGCATGGAACGCATGCGGGCTCGGAACCATAGCCATCCCAGGTACCCGGCGTACGTGTACACGATGAACGCAGCCGCTCCCCAGAAGAGCAACTTCATTTCGCGCCCCGCCCGAGCAGGACAATCTTCACCGTCTGGAACATGATCAGGAGGTCCAAGCCAATGGAGGCATTCTTGATATAAAACAGGTCGTACTGAAGTTTCTCCCGGGCGTCCTGAAGGGTGTTGCCGTACTTATATTGAACTTGCGCCCAGCCTGTAATACCGGGACGCACGACATGGCGCAAGTTGTAATAAGGAATCTCTCGGGTCAACCACTGCACGAATTCCGGACGTTCCGGGCGTGGGCCTACGAAGTGCATATCCCCTTTGAGCACACACCACAGTTGCGGAATCTCATCCAGGCGCAGCAGTCGGAGATATTGGCCGACTCTTGTAATGCGCGGATCGTCGTCCGTAGCCCAAGTTGCGCCCGTATCGGCTTCAGCGTCCTGGCGCATTGTCCGGAATTTGTAACAATAGAAACTCACATCTCCCCGTCCCACCCTTTGTTGCCGGTAGAAAACGGGGCCCTCGGAACTCAGCTTTACGGCCAGGGCTACTAAAGGAATTAGCGGCAAGGCGATGATGAGCCCGCAAAGCGCGGCAGTGAAATTCATGATGCGCCGAATAATCCGATTGACCGTACTGAAGCGGAATCCGTCAGCGAAAATAAACCAGCTGGGATACAACTGCTCAACTTCGATCCGTCCCGAAATCTTTTCCAGCCATGACGTAGCTTCCTCTACTTTCACTCCCGCCAGTCTCAGGGTCAGCAACTCTTCAACGGGAATAGTTCCTCGGCGATTGGGCATCGCGACGATGACGCGGTGAACCCCCTTCTCTTTCGCCAAGCCCGCCAAATGCGAACCCACCGTGTCGAGGCTTAGCTCGCCAGTGATGTTTCCTGTCCATCCGGCGACTTCAATGCCCAGACCCGGCCGTGCCAGCGCCTTTACCAGCCGCTCTGCCCGCTCCCCGGTCCCGAGCACGTAAACCCGCTCTCGGAAAAAAGGTTGGCAGACAAGCCATCCATAGGCGGAACGCCAGCAGAACAGCGAAACTGCCAGAATGATCACTCCAAAAATTGCGGAATTATTGCCAGGCAGAAAGTCGGGAAATTTGTAAAGGATCGCCCCCAGTATCAGTGCTACTAAACCGAGGACAAACAGTATTCGGAAAGCCTGATCCAGCTTCTGCTCAATTTTCGAGGAATCGTAAAGGTCGAAGCCGTGCGATAACAGCAGCACTACGGCGGTGAGGGCCAGGATCCTGAGGTATCCGCGCTCAATGAATAGCGTGTTACTCAGGCGCAGCATGCTCTCGACCGTGAACACTGTTCCCAGTAAAAACGAAAAACCGATCACCAGCGCTTCCCCAAGCAGAAGTACCAGAGTCCGTACTGGGTAGTACACGTTAAAGAGCCGAATCACTTACTTGTCCTCCGGGGCCTAGACTGTCGTTGGTTGCCGCTTCTCGTACGCCTCATAGTAGTAGCGGGCATACGAGGCCGCGTCATCGCTGGTTCCGTTGAGCACGACGCCTATCAGAGATTGATCCGGGAATTCTTCGCGTGCCTTGCGGGCCACGTCACAGGGGGTCGCATTCGATCGCACCACCATCAGAACTCCATCGCAGGCTTTCGCGAGCACACTGGCATCGGATACCGGGATAGCGGGCGGAGAATCGACAATAATCCAGTCGAATAGAGGCTCCACTCTTTGCAAGAAAGTCTTCAGCTTGCCATTGCCCACCAGTTCCGCCGGATCCTCAATTCCAGTACCGCTGGGAATGAAGAACAGGTTCTCGAGCGGGCCGCGCTGCATGATGGAGAACTCGTCGTTTTTGCCCTGCAGGTACTCGGATAATCCGGGACCTGCCGTGGTTCCCAACATGAGGTGCAAACGCGGGCCACGAAGGTCGGCGTCGATGAGGAGGACGCGGCGGCCGTGCTGCCGCACCAGTACCTGTGCCAGATTCGAGGAGGTAAAGGACTTGCCTTCTTTTGGCAGGGCGCTGGTCACCAGCAGTTTCTTCAGCGTCATCTTCTCGCGCATGTGATACAGGCGCGAACGCAAGGTGCGGAACTCTTCCGTACCCCGCTTGCTGTCGTCGCCATTCATAAACAGCATGGTGCCGAGATCCGGCTTCCATTCCATCTGGGGGCAGCGAGCCAGCATGGTATCCACGCTGAATGGGCTGCCAAAGGCCGGCATCATCGCAGCCACTGCCACAGGATCCGGGACTCTGTGCGACGCCATATCCGGCATGACAGGCGACTCCGCGCCAACGGGAGTTGGCTCCAGTTGCGCGCCGCCTTGGCTCGCTGCCCGCTCTTCTTCGGCTTTTTTCAGCGCTTCGTGAATTCGGCTCATATTTTCCTTTCCTCAGGTACATCTTTTTCTTCTTGGCGTATACGATCGGCGAGGGTTGCGATCGACCGGATGGCCTCGACCACATCAAATTTGTCTACCGGGGCAACCGGAGGCGGCACTTTCATCGCCCCGGCGGACGTGTTATCGCCCAGATCGAAATCCCGGGCCACTCCGTCTACCACCGACGGACCGATAACCTTCTGCTGGTCCACGAAAGCGCTCACCAGGCAGTGTTCGCAAATCAGATTAATGACGCGCGGAATGCCGGATGAGTAACGATGGATTGCCAGCATAGCTTCGGGCTCAAAAATCTGCGTTCCATTGGATCCCGCGATCCGCAATCGTTGCTGGATGTATGCCCTGGTTTCCTCCAGAGTCAATGGATGCGTCTTGGCGCGCAGTGTGAGACGCTGTTTCAACTGCCGCAGTTGCGGCTGCTTCAGCTTCTGTTCCAGTTCGGGCTGGCCTACCAGCACGATCTGCAGCAGTTTCTCCGTGAAGGTCTCGAGATTCGTAAGCATACGAATTTCTTCCAGAACTTCATCGGAGAGGTTCTGTGCCTCATCCACGATCAGCACCGCCGTTTCGCCCGCTCGATAACGATCGAGGAGCCAATTGTAGAGCCGCAGCAGGATCTGGCTCTTGGCGCGCGTGTCGCACGGAATACCGAAATCCGCCATCATGTAATCCAGAAACTGAGGAACATTCAGGCGGGAGTTGAAGATAAATGCGGTGGCGACCTGCTGCAGGCGCAACCACTCCAGCAGCTTGTTAATGAGCGTAGTCTTGCCGGTTCCCACTTCTCCGGTCAGAAGGACGAATCCCTTCCTGCTCTGGATGCCATAGGTAAGGCAGGCCAATGCCTCTTCCGTATGCCGCGTGAGGAACAAATAACGCGGGTCCGGATTCACATTGAACGGGTTGGCTCTTAATCCGTAGAACTCTTTGTACATGTTGTTATCCGAGGCCAGTTCCGCCTAGACGGAAAGCGGATCCTTCTGCACATCCAGTTCCTTCTTTTTTCTGTGCCAGAACCTACCTTCTCTGTTCTCCGAAGCCGGGCCGACCCAGGGCACGGCGACCAGCCGGCCTCAGTGCGGATTGAGCTATCCCGCAATTCCAACCACATCGCAATTCCGGCTCCGAGCGCCAGACCCGCAGCCAAACCTCCACCAATGAACATCAGCAGATTCGGGAAACTCGGCGCGTCGGGAAAACTGGCCGGCTGGATCTCGGTCATGCGCTCGCCCTGCGCCTGGTTCGTCATGTGCGCGGTCAGGTCAGCGGTGGCTTTCTTGGTCAGCAAATCCTGATATGTCTTAGCGGCATTTTCATAATCCCGCGTCAAGGCCTTGTACTGTTCTTCCACCGCCGGACTTAGCGAGAGGTGCGACTCGTACTGGCCAACTGCGCTTTGCAGCCTCTTGATTTCCCGATTCGCCAGCGCAATCTCTTCATCGTCTTTGTGAAGTTGCTGCCGGATTTGCCGGACTTCGATAGGCTCCATCGCAGAACCCTTGCTGTCGGCCTCAGTCGCACTCGCCGACGCCTTGTTGATCTCGGCCAACCTGCTCTTGAGTTCTGCGATATCGGCTTTGGTCTTCACCACGTCCGGGTAGTCATCGGTGTAACGCGCGCGCAGCGAGATCATCTGCGATTGCAGATCGGACAATTGCTTCTGCAGTGTCTCGGGATTCGTCGACGACTGGGTCGACTTCCAGGCAGCCAGTTGTTGCGCCAGTTGCGATTCGTTATAAGCCTTATCTTGTTGCGCGATATTCTGCTTCTGGTTAAATGCGTCCTGCTGCTGGGTCAGAGCCATCAGCATCTTCAGGTTGGAATCCTGGTCGGTAGGAAGCTGTCCTGAGTGCTGCCTTTTGAACTCCGCCAGTTTTGCGTCCATGTCATCCAGTCTGCGCTTGGCGTCGTCAAGCCCCTGCGTCAGAACGTCCACAGTACCTTTTGCACTGGCCTGAATGAACTCGAGATTCTTCTGCACGATCTTGGAAGTAAGCGCCTCGCAAACCCGCTGCGCATCCCTCGGGTTCGACGACATGTATGACACCATGAAGCCGGGCGACTCTTGTTGGCCCGGGCGCCGCCTGGTGGAACCGCCAGTAATCTGGGACAGGTCAGAGAACGGTGCGCCGAGCAATTGCGGCTGAGAGCGCATATCTTCCAGGATGCCATCGATCTCCTGGCTGCTTTTTCCTGGAAACAGGTTCTGCAGAACTGGGTGCATCTCCGAGTCGCTGGTGGCCAGAGCGCGGAGCATTCCAATTCGCGCAGTGAGGTCATCGGAAACCACCGGTTGGACCATGTTCTCCGGTACCTTCTGGCTCTCAATCAGGACGACGGATTGCGACGTGTACTTGCCATAAAACTTCTTGACTGGCAGGAATGCCAGATATGCCAACAAGGGGCCGAAAAGCGCCGGAATCAGGATCGATCGTGCCCGCCGGCGAAACATCGCCAGATAGTCGTCCATGTTTAATTCGCGATTCTGAATCATCTTTTTTGTATCCATTCCGGCCTCGCTCCCCAGAGACAAGGCCTTGAAATCAATCCAGCCGAATCGGCCGTGGCGTCCAGTCCAGCCCAAACGTGAGCGCATGGCGATTGGACGTACTGCTGCAACTCGGCAAACCGGCGCAATAAGAGTTGTCAAAAGCCAAGCGATTGAATTGGTAAGACGCAAACCCGTGAAAATCGTGCCCAAACTGGCGATGCAAGCCAGCGCCAATGAAACCGGAGTTATACGTGTGCGCGTTCACCCCCGGGCACAGCGGCAAACCGGTCGGATTCTGTTGACCTGAATAAACACAGGTCGCCAATTGCTGAGTGCTGAGCCCCTGTAGCCGTTGGTTTCGTGAATAACCGATATTCGTAAAGAAGTTCCACACTCGCGATAACGGACGGTTCATCACGAGACTCGCAATGTCGCTCTGCGACCCGCCAAACAGACCCGACCCACCCGTCTCATAGCGCTGGTAGCTCAGGTCGAAGCTGGTTCTCGGAAACTTGTAGCGCAAATGAAGTTGGCCGGCTACGCCAACCTTCGTGGTGTGATTCGTAACTGGAATCAGCGCGTTGCCGAACAGCACACAAACCAGATTCGCAGGCAGATTCGGATTGGCGCAGATTGCGCTCTGGCTATCGATCACAGTAAATTGAGGCCCAGCGGCAAGCAGGAAATCCATCCTGCCCGTAATGCGATGGCCATACATGCCCTCGAGGATGTGGGAATGGAATGCCATTCCCGAAACCGAATAGTCAAAGTGCTGATAGCCATACAGCAACGCTAATTGGGTGTGGGCGCTGACCAGGTGGTTGTAGCCGGCTTGCGCCGAAATCTGCTTAACCCCGAGAAAAGGTGTGCCGCTTGAAACGTCATTGCCGTAAAAGTGCGTAAAAGCATAAGCGCCTGACGCGGTCACTGAAGACCTCGGCGAAAGGCTCTCCTGGACATCAGCCAGACTCACATTCACAATTCGCGGGGCAAGGCCAAATGAGCCTAGCGAGCTTCCCCCGAAAAAAGCACTCAAGGACGAATTCCCCAGCGAAGCGCTGCCCGTCGATCCCACAGAACCGTAGGAACCTCCGAAGGTCCCCTCCGGCAAATAGCTGAAACTATCGCGCAGGGACAGTGCGCCGCGCCTCCAGGTAATTTTCTGGTCCACATCCATCTCCTGGAGCAATTTCGCGCTGTGTCCTTGCGCGCTGTAGTATCCAACTCCGCCCACATAATCGAGCGCCAGATCGTAATGACTCCACAGTCGCCGCAGCGTCACGCCACCCAAAGCGCGGCTAATAGAACTCACGTGCGTGCCTGCGCCGACCACGTTCAGGGCATTGGAATCGATGGTCTCGCTGACCGTCGCACCAGGCTGCAAATAACTCAGCGGCGCAGCATTGGGCTCGAGCGACGGAAGATCAATGCCGGAGAGCGGGGGATTCTCGCTCGTGCTCAGAGGCGTATTCTCCTGGCCATAAGCCGGCACCGGTCCCGGTTGCTGCTCTACCTGTCCAGAAGCGCTCGCAGCAGGTGCGGAAGTATCCTGCGCGTTTGCAATCCCCAGCGCCAAGGCCAACATCCCCAGCACCCATGTGATTTTTCGTCTGCTCATTTCTTCCTTACGGAACCACCAGTGTGTCACCGGGCTTCAGTTCAATGTTTTGTTCCGGGTGATTCCCTTTTACGACTTCCTTGTAGTTGAACGGCAACTTCACTTGCTTGCCGTTTTCGGTGCGCAGCAGATAAGTCGCTTTCGGATTTGCGAACTGACTAAAGCCGGCCTGAGACAACGCTTGCAACATCGTCATGTGCGGCAACAGCACGATCGGCCCGCTATGCACGACTTCTCCCGTGACAAAGATGCGGCGACTGTTCATCGCCGTCACCACCACGGTCACGCGAGGATCGGCAATGTACTTCTTGAGTTTCTCGCTGATGGAGTCCTTCAACTGCAGGGGACTCAGCCCTGCAGCCGGAATGTCATTCAGCAACGGCATTGAAATCTTGCCATCGGGACGTACCGGGAGCGTCTCCGACAAGTCCGGCTCTTTCCATACGGATATCTTGAGCACGTCGTCGGCGCCGATGACATAATCGGGTGGAGTGGCGGGTTCCGGCGTGCCTTCTGCCGGGCGCTTGGGATTATCGGCAGCCTTCGGCCCCTCCGCCGACTGCGCCACCGTTCCCGCCGTGAACAAGAAAATGCACAGCAGTAATGCCACTTTCATGCTTTTCTGCATACATTCTCCGGATGAGTTAAGACGTTCCATAGCCCTCGCATCCAATCTGTTTCAGTTTGTAAAGCAGGGCTTTATAGCTGATCTGCAACTCCGCCGCAGCCCTGCGACGATTCCAGCGAGTGCGGGTAAGGACTTTGAGAATCAATTCCCTTTCAGCCTGATGTGAAGCGGCCTTCGCTGCCGCCTTAAGCGACAGCCGGCTCCCATTCCCGGCCTCCGAAGGCTGGCGCAATAGGGCTCGCAGGCCTCCCATTGCCAAATGCTCATCTCCAAGGGCAACCAGCACCCGCGCGGCGCTCTCCAACTCTCTCAGATTGCCCGGCCAGGAATAGTCCAGGAAAAGTCGCTCCATCTCCGAGCTCAATTTTGGAACGGGCCGGCGAAACTCCTCGCCATACTTGAGCAGAAAATGTTCCACCAGGCGCGGGATGTCTTCCTTTCGCTGCCGCAAGGGCGGCAAACGCAGGCATACTCCGCTAATCCGGTAATACAGATCCTCGCGCAGCCGTCCGGCTTTGACCTCGACCTCGAGGTCGCGCGCACTGCCGCAGATAAATCTCGGCGACACATCCCCCGTTCCGTTTCCGCCGGTCCCTCGCAGCAGGACCTCTCTAAGAAACGCCTGGGATGCGGCACTGAGATCCGCTAACTCCTCCAAAAAGATCGTCCCTGCTCCTGCACTATGTCCATTCTTTGGCGTAATCACTAGTTCTTCAGGCTTCAGGGTTGAACACTGGAGGGTACGGAACGGTTGCCCTCTACGGCGGGACATCTCGTGAATGCGCCGCGCCGTGGCGTGCTTGCCGGCCCCCGGCTCGGCTAGCAGCAGCACTGGAACATCGCTTTGCGACAGCTCGCGAATTACGGCTTCCACGGGGCGCATGCTGGCGCTGGCACCCTCGACGAACGCACCCGCGATGGCCACAGTCGCCTCTTGCGCGTTCCCGCTTAGCGTATCAGGCAATGGTTTCCCCATTTTACTGCTTGGTGGTTCCGGCAAATCGTAGCCAAGGTCTCGAACTACCTTCCGCGTTGCACGAGCATTGCCGAATCCCGGCCACGCCCGCACACAATCCGCAATGCGTTCGGACCACTTTTAAAGTCAACAACTTGGAGAAAATTCACTCACGTCGGGGAGGGGCAAGATGCGGTTGCCTAGGCTACATGCTGTGGGGAAAATGGGAAAACTTTTTCCCACATAGCAGGTCGCTCACAGGTACATCGAATCACGGTTTCTTTGTTTTCAGGGCCATAACATGCCCTGTAAACCAAAAGTCCCCTCTACCCTAACGTGGGAAATTACTTTCCCAATATTACCCAAGTAATCGGTTCTTTGGGGACCAAAGTTTTTGCCCGGTGTTCCTCTAGATTCCTTACAATGGAGATGCAAGTTCCCCCAGAGTCGGACGGGCTGAATTGCTTCCGGTCCGCCGATTCGCTTATGCTGGCCCTTTCCCGGCTCTTGTACCGACTGTGAATCCGCCTGTTCAAACCGAGGTGATGACAGCCCGCAGGTCGCCGGCGCTATCAGTCGTTTTCCAGAACTGGCAATTCCTGATCCTCGCCGCACTGACACTGTGGCTCTACTGGCACACGCTGGTGCGGCTGTTCCTGCAGTGGGGTAATGACCAGAACTTCTCGCACGGCTATTTCGTTCCGTTGTTCTCCGGTTTCGTGATCTGGCAGGAGCGGGACCGGCTCACGAGGATCAAATTGCGCCCGAGTTGGTCCGGCCTGCTGCTGGTGGTTTTAGGACTGGTCGTGCTCATTCTCGGCCAAATGGGCGTCGAACTTTTTCTGATGCGGTCCTCGCTTCTGATACTGGCGGCCGGACTGGTGGTCTTATTCGCGGGCTGGAGCTTCTTTCGGGCAGTGTTCTTCCCCTGGGCATTCCTGTTTCTGATGATCCCCATTCCGGCGATCATCTTCAACCAGATCACATTCCCGCTTCAGATTCTCGCGTCCAAAATTGCCGCCGCGACCCTGCCTTGGTTTGGAGTGCCCGTATTGCGACAGGGAAACGTGATGGTGCTGGCGTCACAGATTTTGCAAGTCGCAGAGGCGTGCAGCGGCGTTCGATCGCTGATGTCTCTCGCAACACTCGCGATCATCTACGGGTACCTCATGGAAAAGCGGTTATTGATCCGCTATGTGCTCGCGCTCGCGTCAGTGCCGATTGCCGTAGCGGCCAACAGCTTTCGCATCATCACTACCGGTCTAATGGTGCAATACTGGGATCCTGATAAGGCCGAAGGCTATTTCCACACGTCGTGGGGGTGGATTGTGTTCGTGATTTCGCTGCTGATGCTCTATGGCTTGCACGCGGCGATCCGCTGGATCTGGCCGGAGAGAGCGAACGCATGAAGAATATGACCGCGCGCTTTGCGCTGGCAGCCATTCTGATTGCGACTACGGCGCTCTTTCTGCACGCCCACAATCGACAGGAGATTCTGCCCCCGCGGCTGCCGCTGGAATCGTTTCCTGCGCAAATAGGTTCTTTGAACAGCTCCGATATTCCGATCGACAAAGATCAGCTTGAAGTGCTCGGCAAAGGGGAATTTCTGCACCGCGTTTACGATGACGGTGAGCGGCCATTCATCGACCTGTTTATCGCCTTTTACCCCAGCCAGCGCACCGGAGAAACGCCGCATTCCCCGCAAAATTGTCTGCCCGGCTCCGGTTGGGCGCCGCGGGAGAATACCCGCATCTATTTGCAGATGCCCGGTCACTCGCCCTTTCCGGTAAACCGCTACATCATTGCCAAAGGTGATTCGCGGGAACTGGTTTTGTACTGGTTTTGGGCGCACAATCGCGGCGTGGCCAGCGAGTACTGGAACAAGTTCTACCTTGTGAGCGACTCGATCAAGATGAACCGCAGCGACGGTTCGCTCATTCGCATCATCAGCCCCGTGCTGCCGGGTGAAACCATTGTTGCGGCACAGGAGCGGATTACACCATTCGTGAATCAGGTGCTGCCGCTGCTTAACGATTACATTCCGCGCTGATAAGGCGTCCTTAAGTCCGGAATCAAACTGTGACCGCCGTAACTGTTTTCGCTAGTTACCGTCCTTTATGATGAAGCCATACTCCTGCACAGTCTGCCTATTGTATTTTCGGTTGGAGGATTCGAAATGAGCCGCTCTGCCGTTCTCCGCGTATTGTTCGTCTGCTCGCTCTTGCTCGTGATCACGGGATGCTCACGCGATCCCAACACGCGCAAGCAGAAGTATTTCGAAAGTGGGGAAAAGTATTTTAGCCAGGGCAAGTACCGCGAAGCGGTCATTCAGTTTTCCAACGCGGTACAGATTGATCCCCGTTTTGCCCAAGGGCATGCGCAACTGGCGCAGACCTATCTGAAGTTGGGGGATACGCAGCGTGCTTACAATGAGCTGTCGCGTACGTTGGAACTCACGCCCGACGACTATCGCGCACAAACCGACCTGGTCAATCTCCTGACCGGGACCAGGCGCCTCGATGGCTCGCCGTTTCCCGAATATATAACCAACGCGAAGCCTCATCTGGATTTGCTCAAGGACAAACAACCGAACAATCCCGAGACGCACGAAGCATGGGCCAACTATTACGGCGCGCAGAACAAGCTCGGTGAAGCCATGCAGGAAGCCCAGCAGGCAATTTCGCTCGATCCGAATCGCTCGGAATCGTATCTGCTCCTGGCGCTTCTACAGCTTCGGGCAGATCAAGCGGATCAGGCGGAGGTAAATTTCAAGAAGGCGGTCGCGGTCGATCCCAAGTCGTTGAATGCCGTGCTCGCGCTGGGCGGCTTTTATCAATCACACAATCGCTTGCCCGAAGCCGAAAAGCAGTTCAAGCAGGCCATCCAGATCGACCCGTCCAATGGGGTGCCCCGCGCGGCACTGGTTCGCTTGTTGATGCAGGAAGGGAAAAAGGACGAGATCGTTTCCTTTCTGCAGCAAACCAAGAGAGAACTTCCCAATAATCACCAGGGATACACCATGTTAGGTGACTATTATTTCGCTACCGGTGACCTGGACAAGGCCATGCCAGAATACGCTTCCCTCTACCATGACCATCCCAAGGATATGCAAGTCAAGAAGAACTACATCCAGATTCTCATTCTGAAAAACCAGCTGGATGAAGCAGGCAAGCTGAATAATGAGATCCTGAAGGGCCGCGCCAATGACGTGGATGGACTGATTTTCAAAGGCGAACTGCAGCGGCTGAAAAACGATCCCGCAGGGGCCGTCGAATCGCTACAGACCGCATTACATAACGAACCCGACAACGCTGTAGGCCACTACCAGTTAGGACTGGCCTATGCTCAACAACGCGACCTGAGCCGCGCAGAATCAGAGTGGCGCGAGGCGGTGCGAAACCGCCCCGACCTGGCCGATGCACAGCGAGCTTTGGCCACCCTGCAAATCAGCCGCGGCGAATACGACAATGCTTTGCAGAGCGCACAGCAGATGATCGATGCGCAACCGCTGTCGGGCGACGGATTCATCCTCAAGGGTATTGCCGAATTAGGCCTGCGCAAGTTCACCGAGGCGCAACGTGATGATGAAGAGGCCAGAAACCGCGCGCCAGATAATCCCGCTCCCTACGTACAGCTTGGCAATGTGCAGCTTACCCAGAAACATTACAGCGAAGCGGTGCAGTTCTATCAGCAGGCGCTCCAGAAAGATCCTGCTTCGGCCGATGGGCTTCGCGGCCTGATGACCACTTACGTTGAGCAGAAGCAATACGATAAAGCGATTGCCGCGGCCCATGCGCAGATCGCCAAATCGCCCAACAACAGCAATTTCTACGATCTGCTCGGAACTGCCCTGTTCGATGGCAAGAAGGATTACGCCGGCGCAGAAGCTGCCCTGCGCCAAGCAGTCGATTTGGACAAAACGAATGGCGATGCGATCGAAAAGCTGGGCAAGGTGCAAATTCAGCAAGGCAACATGGACCAGGCTCTCGCACTTTACCAGCAGGCGACCAGGGACAATCCCAGAAATGCCACCTTTTACATTCTTTCCGGAGAGCTTTACGACGCAAAACAAAATTGGGATCAGGCGAAAGCCATGTACCAGCAGGCCCTGGTCGTTTCTCCGGACAATCCCCTCGCGGCCAACAATCTGGCTTATGTGCTGCTCGAGCAAGGTGGCAACATCGATGTGGCTATGAACATGGCGCAGACGGCGCGCCGCGGAATGCCGAATTCTCCCAATGCGGCTGATACTCTGGGTTGGGCCTATTATCAGAAGGGGATCTACCACTCAGCCATCGATCAATTTCTGGAAGCTCTGCGTCTCAATCAGAAGAATGGCGGGCCCGATAGCGCTACCGTCCACTACCACCTTGGCCTCGCCTACCAGAAGGTGAATCAGAATACGCTCGCGCGCGAGCATCTGGAGAAGGCAGTGAAGCTCAAGCCGCAGTACGCAGACGCCCGCAAAGCTTTATCAGAGCTGCGCGGCTAATCGGAACTCTGCCAACCATCTCGCGCCTCATTGCAGCACAAATGAAAAGACCCCGCGTGGGCGGGGTCTTTGCACTTTCTACGAACCAATCCTACGCTTTCAGCTTGCGTCGGATCGCTCCCGCTATACCGACCAGCCCAGTACCGAGCAGGGTCAAAGAACCCGGCTCCGGCACTACGACGTTGGTATCTCCGCTCGAGATCCTCGTGCTGCCGTTGAAAAATCCCTTGCCGGTGCTGATCGTCAACTGCACAGTCACACCCTCGGCTGAGAACCCTGTGCCGGTCGTGCCCGAGAGCGCTCCCGTCAGGGTGTACTCATGGGTGCCATTGGACTTTGGCACCATGACCCAAGTTACCGGTTCACTGAAGGTTCCGGTAAACAGGGTCCCATTGGGAATGCCATTGCTGCCATTGCCGGCAATGGTGAACGTACCACCTGCCGCAAGCATCCCGCCGGTCTGCAATGAGCCGCTGGTAAGCGCGCCCGTGGTAAAGCTAACGGTACCCAGATTGGAGCCGGTGACAAGACCGCCTCCGTTCAGCCCGTTAACAGCGATCAGCGCCGATCCGCTCAGCGTAAGACCGCTGTTCGAACCAGCCAATGTGCCACCGCTGTTACTGTAATCAATCCCACCATCAGCAAAAGCTGCGATTGGCAGGGCCAGTGCCAAAACAGCCAGCAATACTAGCTTCTTCATCTACTTGTCTCCTAGGATCGTACTGCCCGGGTCAATCGAACGACGCGTGGCTGCACCTTGTTGAGGGAGAGTCGCAAGGCGCTCTAACACAGAAGCACACTCAGTTCCAAACTGTACGCTGCCCAAAGCAGCTACAGTAAAGCACTTAATGGAACTGAGAAGCTATGGAGAGAGTTTAGATGAAATTTTCTGCGCAGACAGCAGAAAAATATATGTAGTTGCGGGGTTGTGACCTTCTGAGTACACAGCTCAGTCGGCGGCAATTTCCTGCTTGGGAATCTGCGGGTCCGGACGCTTGGTCATGCGGTTTGAGGGCAGTCCGGCATCCCGAATTTTGTATAACAGTGCCCGATAACTGATGCTCAGCGCCTTTGCTGCCTGCTTGCGGTTCCAGTGATGATTCTGGAGAACTTTCAAAATCACCTTGCGCTCCAGTTCACGGACCGCCTGGCGGGTGAGTTTCTTCAGCGAAATCTGTCCGTCCACCGGGATATCCGTATTAAAAAAATCTGCCGGGCGCGGCGCCAGATCAGCCGAAATCACGTCCTCGCTGCCCAGAATGACATAACGCTTGACCAGATTCTCCAGCTCACGGATGTTTCCCGGCCAATGATACTTGCACAACACGGCCATCATTTCGTTCGACAGCAGCTTGGCACGGCAGTTGTATTTGCGGTTGTGATATTCCAGAAAATAGGAAACCAGATCCGGGATGTCGCCGGCCCGCTCGCGAAGCGGAGACAGGTGCAAATTGACTACGTTAATGCGGTAGAACAAGTCGGAGCGAAATGTTCCGTTTTCAATCTCCTGCTCCAGTTTGCGATTGGTGGCGCAAACCACCCGTACTTCCACTTTCTTGTCTTCTTGGGAGCCAATGCGGCAGAACTGCCCGTCCTGCAAAACCTGCAGCAGCTTGGATTGCAGGGACATATCCAGTTCAGAAATCTCGTCGAGAAAGAGGGTACCCCGGTGCGCCATCTCTACGCGCCCGGGTTTCACTCCATAGGCTCCGGTGAAGGCGCCTTTTTCGTATCCAAATAACTCGCTCTCCAGAAACCAGTACGCCAAGGCGAATTGGCATGAACCATGCGCGCGATGATGTCCTTGCCCGTGCCGCTTTCCCCCTGGATCAGCACCGGAACGTTGGCGCCTGCCAGTTTCAGGAGGCGGTCGCGCACCGCATTCATGGCCTCGGTTCGGCCGAACACGATTGTTTCGGGGGGCATTTCGCCCAAAGGCTGTACGAGAGAATTGACACTACCGGTCGTCATGGCGGGTTCACCAACTCTAGGGGAGAACCTCTCTAGAGCATCCAGGAAACCAATCGGTCCTGTGGCTGGAGGTGATGTGCAAATCTAGCTTATGTGCTTGAGCACTAGCAACTTACCAAAGACCCGTAAAGGGGCTCGCCAGTAACTCCTGATTGGTGACAAGAGTACCATCTCTCGATGGAGGGTGCGCAAATCTTTTCACATCCGGGAAAGCAACTTCCGCTTCCGGGCGCGCGGGCGACTGGTGAGAGTCAGCGGGCGAGAAAACTTGATGCCCAGCAGATAATAGCCCTCGGCCGAGGAGGTACGCAGGGTCTTCGCGTGGAGGGTACGTGCGGCTTGGGGGAGAGGTGCCATAGCAGTGATGGGTGCGCTCGGAATCTCCAAGCGCAATTGGGCAATGGGCGGTAGAACCCTTCGGATCGCGATCAGCATTCCCCCGGCGCTCACATTCAGCGCAGTGGCGAATTCCAGAAACTCCTTCCCTTTTGCATCCCGGCTGCGCACGAAAACGGGGATAGCAAGCGGCAGTCGAGCCCACTTACGCCGCTCAGCGCCCCGATTTGAACCGTTCATGCCCACCTCTCCGTACATCATGCCGGGTACTTAGAAGCACATACACTGCCAAAAGACGGACGAACATCGGTAAAAACAGGTAGAACTCGCGCTGCATTCGGCTGTTAGCACCACGAAAGCGCCCAACTCACCCCCATTTCGCGGATATCTATTCGCCGTATGTTCGACCGTGAAGATTCGAGCGTCTCACACGAGAGCTGCTCAGAAGTGCATAGTTTTGCTGTACTTGGGTAATTCCGTTTCATTTTTCGTTGACAAGGCTGGTTACCTATCTTACGATTTTGACACTGGCACTCCGGTTCAATGACGGAGTGCGGTTCCCTCCTCCCTTGGGTTAACCTGTGGTAGACCCGAATGGCTTCTGCTCACAAGAACTCGTATGCTTCTGACGCGCGCGTCGCGGCCGGCCCAGCAGCGGAAGGCACTATGCCCGCAGCTGGGGACCTTCCCAGCCCGGAAAACCTGCTGCAGGAGTACAAAGACCTGCGCGACCGGTTTCAGCGCACCACAAACGCGTTAGCGTCCGCGGCCCACGATCTGAAAACACCACTTTCCATCCTTAACGGATACGTGGAACTGCTGCACAGCGAGAAGCTAGGTCCGCTCAGCCAGCGCCAGCGCGAAGTATTGCAGGATATGCGCGACAGTGGCAAGCGCCTGCAGCAGTTCATCCAGGACTTTCTCACTTACAGCGCTCTCGAGACTGGCGGACTGCGCATGCAGTTCGAGCAGGGCAACATCAACGAATGCCTCTCCGGCGTCTGCCGCCTGTGGTCGAACCGGTTCCAGGAAAAAGGCATTGCGCTTTATTTTCTGGCCAACGATAAGCTGCCGGTTTTTCCTCTGGACACTCCCAAGCTGGAACGGGTGATCTCAAACCTGCTGGAAAACTCCTACAAGTTCACCCCGCCGGGCGGAACCGTGTGGTTGCACGCCGAGCCTTACATGTGGGAGCGCCGTGCCGCCACTGTACCTTCAAGTTCTGAGCGTCGCCGGCAGAATTTTGCGCATCCAAACTCCGTCAAAGTCAGCGTGTCGGATACAGGCCCAGGCATTCCTGCGGAGTTTCACCTGGAAGTGTTTGATGATTTTTTTCGTCTTCCAGGAACCGAGAGCCAGGAGGGAATGGGCTTGGGGCTGGCGATTGCACGCCGGCTGGTACAAGGCATGGGAGGCAAAATCTGGGTGGAAAGTGAACCCGGCGCAGGCTGCAAATTTTCTTTTTTGGTTCCGTACAAACCCGCTATTTCGGCGGCGAGCAAGGGAAAGAATCGATGAAGCAAACCGCCAAAATCCTGCTGGTAGACGACGAACCGGGCATGCTGCGCTACATCCGTACGTTGCTCGAAGTCGACGACTACAAAGTTGAGACTGCCACCACGGGCGAGGAGGCGTTGCAGAAGGTCGAGAAGGGCCTGCAACCCGACCTGGTTTTGCTCGACGTGCTCATGCCGGGCATCGACGGCTTGCAAACCCTGGAACAACTTCGCCAAAAACAGCCGGGCCTGAAAGTGGTCATGCTCTCCTGCGTCGCCGATACGCGCAAAGTCGTCCAGGCCATGAAGCTGGGCGCGCAAGACTATCTCACCAAGCCTTTTCAGAAAGCCGAACTGGATTCCGTCATCGATCTGAGCCTGGGCAAAGGCAAGCAAGTCTCGGGAGAAGTGGAAGAACTCGCCGACGACGTGTTCTTTATCGCGGCTAGCCCGGCCATGAAGAAGATTCGCTCGCAGGCTGCGCTGGTGGCCAACGTCGATATCCCGGTGCTTCTACTCGGCGAAAGCGGCACGGGCAAGGAAGTCCTGGCCCGGCTGATTCACAAGCTTTCTCCGCGCGCGCATCGGACCTTTCTCAAGGTCAACTGCGCGGCCGTGCCCGGTGAGCTGCTGGAGAGCGAACTGTTTGGATACGAGCCGGGAGCCTTCACCGGGGCGACTCACGCGAAACCGGGCAAGTTCGAGCTGTGCAACAAGGGAACCATCCTGCTCGATGAAATCGGCGAAATGCCGCCGCTCCTGCAAGCCAAATTGCTCCACGTTTTGCAGGACCAGCAGTTCTCCAGATTAGGCAGCCGCTCGGTCATCAAGGTGGACGTGCGCATCCTGGCAGCGACCAACATCAACATTCCCGAAGCCTTGGCAACCAAGCGCCTGCGCGAAGATCTCTACTACCGGCTGAATGCATTCACCTTAAGCTTGCCGCCGCTGCGCGATCGCAAAGAAGAAATTCCGATTCTGCTGAAGCACTCGATGACTCGCATGGCAGAGCGCTACGCCCGGGCTCCACTGCCTCTTTCACCCAATCTGTTGCAGGCCTGTCAGAATCACTCCTGGCCCGGCAATTTGCGCGAGCTGAACAATTTTCTGAAACGATATCTGATTCTCGGCGACGAGAGTCTCGCGGTGACCGAATTGCTTCCGCGCAATGATGGAACCGCAGGATCTCCGGGGAACCCCTCAGGCCAGAGAACCGACCCGGGTGGTCTGAAATCGCTGGCTCGCTCGGCCAAGGATGAAGCCGAAGCA
>QHVR01000737.1 GCA_003223595.1 Acidobacteriota bacterium | reverse complement strand
ATCTTTTGCTGAGCGGCATACGCAAGCATCGCACGCAATGTGGTGTTGAGCTTTTCCCGGCTGGGGGACCTCAGAATGAAGTGGTAACGATAATCCCGCTTCAGGCGCATGATCGGCGCGGCCGCGGGGCCTAGGACTCGCACGGTTTCGTGCCGCGTCTGATTGAACCATTTGCCCAGCAACCCAGACCATTCAAGAACTTCATCGAGTTGATCGCCGCGGACCAGCACATTCGCCAGCGCGGAGTAGGGCGGGTAGTGCATCCAGCTGCGGAACTGGAGTTCCTTCTCGTAGAAGCCGATGAAGTCGTGCTGCGCAGCGTACTGCACTGCGTAATGATCCTGAAAATAAGTTTGCAGAATGACTTTGCCGGGAGTCTGGCCGCGTCCGGCTCGTCCGGCAACTTGGGTTAATAGCTGGAAGGTACGCTCCGCGGCGCGGAAGTCGGGGAGGCCTAGCGCCACATCCGCGCCTACAACTCCGACCAAAGTCACACCGTGAATGTCGTGACCTTTGGCAATCATTTGAGTGCCTACGAGAAGATCGAGTTCGCCCTCATTCAGTGCGCTCAGCGTTCGTTCGAAATCCTGATGGCCGCGTACCGTGTCACGATCCAGGCGGGCGATGCGGGCTTGCGGAAACATGCCGTGCAGGAGTTCTTCGAGCTTTTCCGATCCGGTGCCCAAAAAATAAACGTACTCGCTGCCGCAATGGACGCAGGCTTTCGGGACCGGTGCCGTGTATCCGCAGTAGTGGCAGACCATCTTGTGCTCGCGCTTGTGGTGAGTGAGCGCAATGGCGCAATTGCTGCATTCCAGCTTCTTGCCGCAGGTACGGCAAAGCACGACGGGGGAGTATCCGCGACGGTTGAGCAGCACCATCACTTGCTCGCGGCGCTGGAGACGGGCTGCAATCTCCTCCGAGAGTTTGCGGGAGATTACCTGTTCATGGCCGGTTTCCTGGAACTCCATCCGCATGTCGACGATTTCCACTTCGGGCAGCGGGCGCTTCTCGACGCGATCGGGAATCTCGATCAGCGCGTATTTGTTCTTTTTGGCGTTGAAGTAGGACTCAAGCGATGGTGTGGCGGAGCCAAGAACCACGACCGCATTGGACATCTTGGCGCGCATCACGGCTATGTCACGGGCGTGATAGCGCGGAGTTTCTTCCTGTTTGTAGGAAGAGTCGTGCTCTTCATCAACGATCAGCAGAGCCAAATCGTCCACGGGGGCGAAAACGGCGGAGCGCGTGCCGACCACGATGCGGGCATCGCGGCGCTTGATGCGGTGCCACTGCTCGGCACGCTCGCGGTCGCTTAGCGCGGAATGCAAGATCGCTACTTCGTCCCCGAAAATCTGGTGCAGATCGGCCGCCACGGCGGGAGTCAGGCCAATCTCTGGGACCAGCAGAATGGCGGAGCGGCCTGCATCCAGCACCGCGCGCATTACGGCCAGATAAACCGCCGTTTTTCCCGAGCCCGTCACGCCATGCAGCAGCATGCCTGAGAACTTGCGCGTTTCCACGGCTTCCCGCATCCGTTGCAGCGCGTGATTTTGCGCGTCGGTGAAATCAAAATCGAATGGAGAAGGACGAGCCTTGGCGCGGGAGACGGTGAACTCCGCGGCCTCTTCGATAATTTCAACCAGGCCGCGCCTGACGAGCGTGCCCAGCGTGGTGCGCGGCACGTCGAGCGCTTGCAATGCGTCTACCGGAAGCTTACTGCCCGAGGCGGCCAGAGCTTCGACCAAGGTGCGTTGATTATCGTTCAATTTACCTTCGACGGATTTCAGCAGCGCAACCTTGATCGTGCGCTTCGCGTCTTGCGGGGCTGAGATATCTTCACGGCTCAGCCACTTTTTGCGGATCATGCCATCGAGAATTCGGCGCGGAACTTTGGTTGCCGATCTTAGAGTTTGCTCCCGCACCAGATCGCCGTCGGCCCCGGTCATGTAGTCGAGCACTTGAAATTCCAGCATCT
>QHVR01000019.1 GCA_003223595.1 Acidobacteriota bacterium | reverse complement strand
AAGTCGTGCGCGCTCCCACCAGCGTCGGATTGAGCGCGAGTGCCTGCTCGAGGAGCTTCACGCTCTCCACGGTGCTTCCCTGCTGTAACCGAATCGTCCCGAGCATGGCTAACGCCAGGGGTCGGGTGCTTGGCGTGTGCAGAGCTTTGCGAGCCTCGACCTCGGCTTGCGTCGTGTCGCCGTTGTTCAGAAACTGCGCGGCATTCTCTATGTGACTGGTCTGAGCACAGGCGGCCTCTGCAACAGCACACAGTAGAACGAACACACGCCAGCTGTTTCTCGCTCGCATAAAGTTGAACTTCGGGTGCCTGGATGCCCGGCCGGAAGCTGCGTCTTTTATAGCACTGCAATTCGGCTCGCACAATGCCAAACCCCGCGCGAATACAGGCGAATTGCCTCTTGTGAGCGTGCGCTCCATCAGTGTAGATTCGTGCAGAGCCGGACAATTCTGTTCTTGACCGCTCGCGTGTTCTTGGGGGAGACAGCCAGCTCCATGGTGCAGGAAAAGAGCGGACATAGGGGCACTCGCCGCCGGTTTCTGAAGCGTACGGGTGCGATCCTGGCCGCCTCCGCGCTCCCCAGTTTGCCTCGGCTTTGGGCCGGGGTTACATCGTCATCGGAATTTCCTTTCGAATTAGTTCCTCCAGATGTCAGCGGCATCCGATGGGTCCACCGCAATGGTCGCTCCGCCGAGATGTATCTTCCGGAGACAGTCGGAGCCGGTTGCGGATTTATCGACTACGACAACGACGGCTGGATGGACATTTATCTGGTCAACAGCGGCAAGTGTGATTTCCTCGACCCCAATCCTCCGCTACGTAACGCGCTTTATCACAACAATCGCGATGGCAGCTTTACCGACGTGACCGAAAGGGCTGGCGTTCCCGGTCTTGGCTATGGGATGGGAGTTGCCGTCGGGGACTACGACGGCGACAGTTTCCCCGATCTTCTTGTCACCCAATATAACGGCGTCGTTCTTTATCATAATAATGGCAACGGCACGTTTACCGACGTCACTCGCAAAGCAGGCCTTCCCACTACCGGATGGGCTTCGAGCGCGGTCTGGTTCGACTACGACAATGACGGCAAGTTGGACCTCTTTATCTGCCGCTTCGTCGATTTCGACAAGTCCAAGAACAAATTTTGCGGCGACCAGCAGACCGGCCGTTACTACTGCATTCCTCGCGTTTACGATCCCATGCCGAGCTGGTTGTTCCACAACAACGGCGATGGCACCTTTACCGATGTAAGCCGGGAATCCGGCATTGCAAAATCGTTGGGTAAAGCGTGGGGTGTCGTGGCATGCGATGTGAATAATGATGGACGCATGGACTTGTTCGTCGCCAACGACACGGTCGCGAATTTTTTATTCCTGAATCGCGGCAATGGAAAATTTGAAGAGATCGGATTGCAGGCCAATGTAGGGTACAGCGCCGAGGGTCATGCCCGCTCCGGCATGGGCGTGGACGCCGCCGATTACGACCAGGACGGCTGGGTAGACCTGTTCGTCACCAACGTCGACCGCGAGATGTATTCGCTGTATCACAACAATCAGGACGAAACATTCGACGACATGGCCATTCCCAACGGAATCGGGAGAGTGACTCGGCTAATGAGCGGCTGGGGAGTGAAATATTTTGACTTCGATAACGATGGCAGTGTCGATTTATTCCTGGCCAACGGCCATCCGGATGACAAAATCGAAGTGCACTCCACGGAAGTAAAGTATTACGAGCCTATGCTTCTGTTCCGAGGGAACGGCAAACGATTCCAAGACGTCTCCGCTACCAGCGGCCCGGCGTTTTCCCAGGCCTATGCATCGCGCGGCATGGCGGTGGGCGATTTTAATAATGACGGAGCTCTGGACGTTCTTGTCGGAATTAACAATGGTGCTCCCTTATTGCTAAAGAACAATGCCGGACGGCGCAATCACTGGGTCGGGATCAAACTTATTGCGAAGCAGTCTAATCCAGATGGCATCGGGGCACAAATTACGTGGCAAGCCGGAGACTTGAAACGCTCGATTTACAAGACCGGGGGCGGAAGTTATCTTGCCGCGCATGATCCCCGTGTCGTCCTTGGTATCGGCGGTCGTCGCAGGATCGACTGGGTGCAAGTGAAGTGGCCCCTGCCGAGTGGTCGCATTGAGCGGTTCACCGATGTACCCGTCGACCAATACACAAACTTGGTGGAAGGCCGTGGCACAAGAGTTTAGCCGCACTGCGGCGCTTTCTTACGCTGCCCACTGAATGACTGTGTACGACCGCGCTGGAACCTCAAATCTGGTGCGTCCGTTGGAAGTGTTAGGTTTGTCGAACGCCTGCGGTTTCACTCTTTCTGGCGCATCGAAACCATTCACCGCCTTCAGATCGTTTCCTGTCAATAGTTGTGAAGCTAGCACGCGGTTGGGCGATTGATCTTCCCAGATCACATCTACCGTGCGGGCCTTCGACAGGTCCCGGCTCAGAATGAATAACGTAGTCTGACCATTGTCGTTGGTCGCGACCGCATCGAGGTATGGCACGGCATCTAAACCCTTCGCATCGTAAGTTGGCGATTCCACCAGCACGTTGAGCACGCGCCCCCGCGCATATTGCAGAGCCCACGCATAGGGATAATAGATCGTCTGCCGGAACAGCCCATTCTCATTGGTCATGATAGGTGCAATGACGTTAATCAGTTGCGCCAGGCAGGCAATTTTCACGCGGTCGGCATTTCGCATCAGCGTGTTCAGCATCCCGCCGACCAGGAGCGCGTCTTCCAGGTCGTATACCTCTTCCAGGAGATGCGGGGCCTCCTTGCGATGCCCGTTCACCGCGTCTCCGGTCCGCGCGCGGTACCAAACGTTCCACTCATCGAACGACAGCCACAGTTTCTTTGTCGACCTCTTGTGACCTCTCACCAGATCGCAAACGGCCAGTGTCTCGGCAATCTGGCGATCCATGGTGAGATTCATCGCCACATACTTGGCGCTGTCCTCACCCGTTTCCTCGTTGTTGCCCAGGTAGCGATGCAGCGAAAGTCCATCCACGTAGTCGTAGCACTGCTCCAGAACTTCGCGGTCCCACTCCAGGTACGTTGGCATAAACGGGCCGCTGGAGCCGCACGCAATCAGTTGCACCGAATGATCCACATAGCGCATCTGGCGCGCAGTATCCTGGGCTTTCATCCCGTACTCTGTCGCGGTGACATGTCCGATCTGCCATGGCCCATCCATCTCATTTCCAATGCACCAGTGCTTCACGTTGTAGGGTTCGGCATACCCGTGCTTTCGGCGTAAATCGCTCCACTGCGTTCCTTTCTCGACGTTGCAGTATTCCAGAAGCGCCGCGGCCTGTTCTGGAGTTCCCGTCCCTAGGTTAAGACCCATGAGAGGCAGCGTCCCTACGGCTTTGCACCATTGCATATACTCGTTGGTTCCAAACTGGTTCGAGTTCATGGAATCCCATGCCTTATCGAGTACATGTGGACGGTCCTGCTTCGGGCCAACACCGTCCAGCCAGTTGTATCCGGAAACGAAGTTGCCGCCGGGATAGCGAATAATCGGAACGCCTAGACTTCGAACTTCCTGCATCACATCCTTGCGGAAGCCGTTGGAGTCGGCCAACTTCGATCCGGGATCATAGATGCCTTCGTAGATCGCGCGTCCGAGTTGCTCCAGGAAAGAGCCGAAAAGGTTGCGGTCCAGAGGGGCGATACTGCGGCGGCTGTCGATAAAAATGCGGCTAGTTTGATCGGCGGTGGACGTTGCTTGAGCCGACACAAGGCGCCCGAATAGTGTGCTGGAACCACACGCCAAAGCGGCAGTGGACGCTTGTTGCAAGAATTGGCGTCTCGACGGCATAAATTCCCTCCTTCGGCTGCGCCGTTATTCGCGGCACAATAGAGCTGCGGCAGAGTTTCCAGTAAACGATTACCCGGGACGCATCAATATACACGGCTTAGCCTCTTTCGGGGCAAGAAAATAATCTCCTAATTGCGGGTGGCGGATATCACCATGGTCTCGCGGCTATTTTGGAGTGAATTGGGAAGACGGCTGACTTAGTATCTGGTCACCAAGGCTTTGTTTTGCCTGCCGCGCGCAAAGATGATCCTGATTCCAAGGCTTGAGGGGATCGTTAACGGCACAACTCCCGACGCTATGCTGATTCCGGCGATTGAACTGCCCCGGGGGGTTCTCCGCAGCCCGACTCACACTCAGTCGTACATTGACCCACGCGCTCATCAAGCAACTGCAGACAAGTTGAGTTTGAGCGTTGGGTCCGCATACTGAGCCCGAGCTTTTGATCGTGGAGTAGGTCTTTCAGCTTTTTTCGACCTGGAGCTCGTGGGTCCGTATTCGCCCCGGCCGGCTTCTCTTGTTGTTTCTTTCAACGCCATCTCTCTTGGGGCGGCTTGGGGACTTTGCTGAATGCGGACAAAAACCGGTATCGAAGACCCGGGTGAGGCTGGAGGATTGGTCCGATGCGGCTCCTGGGTTTCAGCCTTAATGGGACGCGCTCGGGCCAGGTACAAGTGCATGTGGTTCATTCCAAAGGTGAAACAAGTGCGGCGACTGCGGCATGATGTAGCTCCAAAATAAGCATAAGTCTTTTATATCAATGAATTGGCGGAGAGAGTGGGATTCGAACCCACGTTACCCTTTCGAGTAAACACGCTTTCCAAGCGTGCGCCTTCAGCCACTCGGCCATCTCTCCGGCGTATCGGTTGGGGTACTGGCAAGGACTCTTCCACCGCATGCGTAGTGGCGGAATGCTTCCTTTTGATTCTATGGGTGAACTGACGGAACCGCAACTTGCCAGGGCGGATTTACTGCAGCTTCGTCGTAGGGTCGGTAGCTTGCGGCGGAGCGGATACGGACTGAGAACTACCTGAGGCAGACGCTCCCGCTGCAGCGGCATGCGCCGCCGGTGCTGACGTGGGAAGCGGAGGGACCTTGGTATTGTCCACGACGTGGTGATTCAAGCAATAGAGCGCCAGTTCTAGTCGGTCCGCCACGCCTAGCTTGTCATAGACTTTGCGCAGATAATTCTTCACCACCTGCTCGGTCGTGCCCACGCGCAGGGCAATCTCTTTGTTCTTCATTCCTTGAGTTACGCAGGAGACAATCGTTGACTCTTTGGGCGTGAGTTGCACCTTGGAGCGCGCTCCTGCGGGCCGCGTGCTTTGGCTGCGGTAGGCCTCCATGACCCAGCGGATTCCCTGGGGATCGAGCCAACTCTCGCCCGCAGCAACTTTTCGCAGGCAGTCGACCATGACTTCGGGTTCAACCTCGCGCGATATGACTCCGTGCACTCCACGGCGGAACAACTCAAGCGTCAACTGCTCATCGGGACTCGGAGTGACCACGACCATCTTCAACTGCGGATACTGACGCATTAATTCGACGATCGCTTCCACCGGATTGGGCGTGAGCGCTGATTCGAAGATGAGGACATCGGCCGAAAACTTTGTTACCGCGGACTGGGTCTGACCCAAGGTCTCGGCTTGGCCGACCACCCGGATGTCGTCTTCCAGCGCGAATATCTTTCGCAAGCCTGCGCGGAAGATCGCCTGAGTGTCCGCTACGATCACTCGGACGAACTGTCCCTTGCCGTCGTCTGCTCCGAAATTTTCTTCTACGCCAACCGGAATGGTAGCCATTCTTTCCTACGCTCGTTCGAAATGATATTCATCGATAACTACGCCAACCCCGCGGCGGCCGCGATCCTCGAAGCTGCGCACCACCCGGCCCCGGCAATCGATCTGCATGTTCTGCCGCCCGCCCAGCACTTCCGCGGGCAACATGATGGTGAAATCGACGAGCGACCCGACCGGGACGTCGCTGTCCATCGCAAACAGCACGCCATTGGCAGAAATGTTCTCCGTCTCCGCCGAATACGCTGAGCCTTGCGCTTTCACCGACGCTGCCAGATGCAGTGGAAACCGTGGAGCACTCTGCATGTCGTCGTAGTGTCCGGTGTTCATCTCGTCCTCGGCCATCGCGGTTTTCGTTGCTGCTGCCAATTCGCTCTTGCCTTTCGGCTGCTCTTTGCGAGCCAACTTCTCTAACTCACACCGCGAGCGTACACCCCGGAATTCCGCAAACAAAGTTACCGAAGTCATGGAACAAGCGGAGCTAAACGCTTCGCTTTGAACAGATTACAGGCAATCAAGAAACTCAAGATTCACCCTAATACTGCCCTGAGCATGCGGACGAATCGAGGCCAAATCCGGGTGAATTCCCGGCAAATATCGGAGAGCTGATTTCGTCCGAGCCGAGGGTCTAAGGGCCGCGTTTAGAACGCGCACATTACTGTTGCGAGGCTGAACAGTGGGTGGTGGATCGTGAGTACTGTCTTAGAATTTCGTTACTTCCGTAAAGTTGAACTGCCGCACCTTCATAGCGGGCATCACCATGTCAAAGGATTCTTCTCCGGATGCTCGGACGGGCTGGCTCATCGCCTCTACGTTGGACAGCATGTGAATGAGGCTTTCATTGAAGCGGAAATTGCGCACTCCGCCCTGCACCCGTCCGTTCTCAATGAGAAAAGTCCCATCACGCGTCATTCCCGTCAACATCTTTTCAAATGGTTCAACCTCGCGGATGTACCACAGCCTTGTGACCAGGATGCCGCGCTCGGTTGACGCGATCATCTGTTCAACGCTCTGCGAACCATCGACGGGTGCGAAGACAATATTAAGCGGCATCTCCCCAATCTCGTTGGGCAGGGGAAAGCCGTGGCCGGTGGGCTCGATCGGACCCACGGAGTCCTTGTGCTCCGAGCATTTCATCCTCTGCGCGGTAGCACGCGCGTAGACCACGCGTTTCACTACGCCATTTTTGACCAGTTCTATTTTTCCCCGCTGGATACCTTCGCCATCGAATGACGATCCTGATTGCAAGGGGTGGGCGACATCGTCGCAAATGGTGATGTTCTCGCCGAATAATTGCTGACCGATCCTACCCGTTAGGAATGAACGCTGGTCCAGGATCGCCATGCCCGAGTAGTCCGAGAACATAAATCCAACAATATCGAGCGCCGCAGAGGGTTCCAGAATGACGGTATATTTGCCTGGCGGGATCTCTCTCGGATGAGCCGACTCCACCGCCTTTTTGGCCGCGGTCTCAGCCAAGGTCAATGCATCGAGATTGGCCAGGTTCGGCGAGTTCGACTTTTGCCATCCGGAAGAATCTTGCGCGAGCATGGTGATGGATATTTCGGCTGAGGTTTGCGTATGCCACTGGCTCAAGCCGCGGGAATTGAAAATACCCTCGAACGATTCACCGCTGGAGAAAATTCCCGCAGTAGTCAGCGAATGGCGATTGGCAACCACGACGATGTTTCTAACGCCCTCCGCGCGAAGCTCCGGCGTGATTGCGGCGGTCTCCGCAAAGTGGCGCGCAGGTTCAGGTTTGCGCGCAGCGCCCTCGCTCGCGCTGCCGGTCGCGTCTTTGGGCGCAGCCATGGGTAAAAGGTCAGGATCTGAATGTTGCACCCGGGACAGGCGCTCCGAGGCCTGCACGGCGCGGCGCAGACTCTCATCGTCGAACTTGTTCGTAATCGCACGCGCCGTCCGCCCGTCGAACACGGTTCGCACGGAGATTACGTGGTTCTCCTCAGAGACATTCTGATGAATGGTGTTATTAGCGAATCGGGTAAGCGCGAAACGTCCGCCGGAGAAAAGCACCTCAACCGCGTCGGCAGACGAAAACTTTTTCACGCGATCGAAAATGTCGCCGGCTTGTTCTCTCGTCAGCATTCAGCGGTAGACTCTGAGTTCCTCTCAACCCCGTTGTAACTAACTCCCCTGGAACGCGCTCCCAATTTTGATTCCGCGAAAACGCGCGGGCGATGCGCCATGCCCGGTTCCCATCACCTGCTGTGGTTGTCCTTTGCCGCAATTCGGAGTGCCCCAGAGCGTCCACTCATCTTTGGAACAAATCGCCTCCAGGGAATTCCAGAACTCCGTCGTAATGCCCGAGTACGACGGGTTTTTCACCATGCGCACCCGCTTACCGTTCATGATCTCCCACCCAATCTCGCAACCGAACTGGAAGTTGTAACGCTTGTCGTCAATCGACCAGGAGCGATTCGTCTGCATCAGGATGCCGCGGTCGGTAGAGGCAATCAGTTGTTCCAGGCTCAACGGCTTCTCACCCGGCAGCAGGCTGATGTTCGTCATGCGGATCATCGGCAGCCGATTCCACCCTTCGGCGCGCACCGTGCCACCCGAGCGGTTCAGCCCAATGTTGTGCGCCGTCTCCCGCGAACTCAGGTATCCGGTAAAAAGCCCCTTCGTAATGATCGGAATGCACTGCGCGGCTACGCCTTCATCATCGAATCCAAACGTACCCAAGCCGGGTCCATGCTCCTGCCGGGCATCGGCGACTACATTCACCAGATCGCTTCCATAACGCAGCGTACGCAGCTTCTCGAGCGTCAGAAAAGAAGTTCCCGCAAAGTTCGCTTCCATTCCCAGCACGCGATCCAGTTCGATGGGATGTCCGACGGACTCATGGATCTGCAAGCCCAGTTGTGAGCTGTCGAGGATAAGGTCGAACATCCCCTCCGGGCATTGGTCGGCCTTATGCAGAGCCACCGCTTCTTCCGCGATCCGGCGAGCATTCTCGAGCAACTTCAGTTCTTCAATGAGTTCATATCCCTTGTTCTGCCACTGTCCGCCGAATGAATTTGGATACGACCGCTTTTGAATCTCGTTTCCTGCAAACGCGTAGGCTGCATACCCTGCGCCCGTCGAGAGCTTCGTCTGATGAATGTCGGCTCCCTCGGATGACAGAAACCATTGTTCTTCACGGCTGAAGTTAAGATTCGTCTCTGCCAGCGTGATACCCTCGACGGAACGCAACTCAGCATCGATGGCCAGCAGCAAATCGATGTTCTGTTCCACGGAGACTGAAAAGGGATCAATCTTGAACGGAGTGCTCCACTCGGCAACCGCAGGTTTTTCAGGTGCGATCTGGACATCTTCCCGCTTCACCCGCGCCGAGGCGCGTGCAATCGCTACGGCCTCTGCCGCCGTCTTCTCTACTGCGCCCCGCCCCAACTCCGACGATGCAGCGAACCCCCACGCTCCATCCACAATCACCCGCACATTCATGCCGACGGATTCTGTATCCGACGCGTTTCCGACTTTTCCGTTTTTCGTGGTCAGCGCGCGGTTCCGTTGCGCTATGACGCGCACGTCCGCATAGCTTGCCCCGCGCTGCGCTGCCACATTCAAGGCCCAATTGGCGACATGTTTCATGCGAAGAATTCAAATCTAACACACGCATTCGGGTTCACGGTTCACCCGCGTGCGCACCAGAAGCTGCCGTTTGGCACACACTCGCCTGTGATCCATATCACTGTGCTTATGCCTCTGCCGCCGTTGAATGGAATGATCTTCATTATGTCAGCGGATCTGCCATCGCTGAGCACTTCAGGAGTGTGTTTATGAGCCTCTTCATTTCCCGCGATCCAGCCAGCACGATTTCTGCTAGCAGCGATGTTGACTGCTCCAATTCTACGTCTACTGCCAGCACAGACACTCAGGCCACGAAGAGAGCCGATCTCGCTGGTCCTGGAATTGGAGATTACGCAGAACTGCAAAAGATTCTCCCCTCGAACTACAACCCTCTGCTGACGCCACAAGAGACGCAGAAGGCACTGTTTCATCTCCGGCGCTACATCGAGGACAATCTATGCAAAGAACTCGGCCTCATGATGGTGCAGGTTCCGCTGATTGTCGATTCCGAGAGCGGCGTCAATGACATGCTCGACCGCGACGGATCTCGTACCCCGGTTCAGTTCCGTATCTCGAACGACCGTGGCAAGAATCCTATCGACGCCCAAGTCGTTCAAGCGGCCACCAAGTGGAAGAGAGTCGCACTGAAACAGTTTGACTGCCGCCCAGGCGAAGGTATCTGCACCGACATGCGGGCGGTGCGAAAAGATTATTTCCTGGATCACGATCACTCGGCTTACGTCGACCAGTGGGATTGGGAGCGGGTCATCACAAGCGAGCAGCGCAGTGTCGAATTCCTGAAGTCCATCGTGCGGAAGATCTGGAAGGTCCTCGTCTGCGCGGAAAAGTTCGCACAGGAGATGTTTCCCGAACTGCGCAATCCCCGCTATCCTAACTTGCCAGAGGAACTCACGTTTCTGCATGCGGAAGAGTTGCTGGCTATGTATCCGGACCTGCCGCGCAAGCGCCGCGAGACCGTGGTTCTGCAGAAATATCCGGCGCTTTTCATTATCGGGATCGGCTGGCCCCTGAAAGACGGCTATCCGCACGAGATGCGCGCTGCCGATTACGATGACTGGATCACCGACACCAGCGACCAGACCCATCGTGACACCCACGGCTTGAATGGCGACATTCTGGTGTGGAACCACGTCACTCAGCGCCGGCATGAACTCAGTTCCATGGGCATTCGCGTAAACCCCGAAACCCTGCGCCAGCAACTCGAGATGTCGAACCTTCTCGAGAATCTGAAATTCCCCTATCACCAGGGAATCATCAACAACCAATTGCCACTCTCGATCGGCGGAGGCGTCGGCCAGTCCCGCACCCTGATGCTTCTCCTCCGCAAAGCTCATCTAGGGGAGGTGAGCGTCACCGTGTGGCCGAAGATTTTGAAAGAAATGTGCGCCAGGAAGAACATCTTCGTGCTCGAGTGACTTGCGCAGGACCATCCGCCGCCGTAAAGCAACGCCGGTCAACTTCATTGCCGCGTATGTACGCGGATCGACACGCATTGAACCAGGAAAGGCCCGCGGCGGAATCGTGTCCGCAGACAAGGAAAGAATCCGCGAAATCCGTGTGAATCCGCGGCAATGAAGTTGACTGCCTACGGCGTGGCGTGCGCCTCGGCGATCGCCTTCTTGACCGCCAGCAATTCCTTCAACAATCCCCGCAATTTCGTCGACTCCAGCGCATTCGCGCCATCTGATTTCGCTTCCTTGGGATTGTCGTGCACTTCCATGAACACTCCATCGACCCCGGCCGCGACTGCTGCCCGAGCGAGCAGAGGAATAAATTCAGGCTGTCCGCCGCTCGTTGCCTGACCGTTGCCGTCCGCCTGCGCCGAGGGCAATTGCACCGAATGCGTCGCATCGAACACCACCGGCGCAAACTTGCGCATGATGGCCAACGATCTCATGTCTACTACAAGATTGTTGTAGCCGAAACTCGCCCCGCGCTCCGTAAGAAATACGCGGGTGTTACCAGCGTCCCGGCACTTCTCGACCGCGTGCTTCATATCCCAGGGCGCCATGAACTGCCCCTTCTTGATGTTTACCGCGCGCCCGCTCAGGGCCGCAGCCACTACGAGGTCCGTCTGTCGGCTCAAGAACGCTGGAATCTGCAAAACATCGGCGACCTGCGCCACCTCGGGCACATCCACCGCCTGATGCACGTCGGTCAAGATGGGGATGTGAATCTCGTCCTTGACTTTCTTGAGAATTCGCAAGCCCTCCTTGAGCCCCGGCCCGCGATAGCTGCGGATCGACGTGCGATTCGCCTTGTCATAACTCGCCTTGAAAATAAATGGAAAATTCATGGAACGAGTGACGCCCTTGATGATTTCGGCCATGCGAATCGCGTGCTCTTCGCTCTCGATGACGCACGGCCCGGCGACGAGAAACAGATCGCCGGACCCAATATGAATATCGCCGACTTGAAAGGAGATGCTCATCAACTTGCGATGGCCTTAAATGATGCGAGTCTCACGTCCGCCCGAAGCAAGCGAATTCGGAATTTCCGCCATATGATCCGGACGGGATGGACGTCAAATCCTGATCTTCTCCGGCCG
>QHVR01000736.1 GCA_003223595.1 Acidobacteriota bacterium | reverse complement strand
CGTTCGCGAGAAGATACTTGTAGCGCTTGTTGGATTCCTCGGCGTCGCCCATGCCGGCGTACTGGCGCATGGTCCAGAGGCGCCCGCGATACATGGTGGCCTGCACGCCGCGCGTGAAGGGATATTCCCCGGGGTAGCCGATTTCGGTTTCGTAATCGAGTCCTTTGAGATCGGCGGGGGTGTAGAGGGGCTTTACAGGAATGTGGGAGGAAGTTTCGATCTCCCTCTGGGGCGCGGGAGCGGTCTTCACATCTTGGGCCATGGAATCACCTGATGGCAATCATGCCAGCCTGGGGCGAGGCGGAGAAGCAGCTTAGGAGCGCTGCTTCTTTTTTCGAACCCTCCAAAACGAACTCACTCCGAACCAGGCAAATGTCACAGCAAAACAGATGGTGACGGCCACGCGGCCAGCCCCGACCTGTCCGGCGTGGTATTTGCCGTATTCTTTGACACTGGCGCTGGTGAAGCTGAGCGCCATCACCAGAAAGATGACTCCGACTATCTCCAGCCACAACTGGTGAAGCACATTTGCAAATGAACGGGCGGTGGCGCGGGCGGCTTTGGCGAAGGCGCTCACGGTGCGATTGCGGCCTGCCTGTTGCCCGGCTACGCGGGCAACTACGGCCAATTTGCGCCAGGTGGATACTTTGACCACGATCTCGATTTTAACAGCCTGCAGGGATACAATGGCGCAACTCTGCCGGGCTTCAGCCGGCCCGACAGCCGAGGGCGGCGTGGCTACATAAACCTCTGCGCCTGCAGCGCAAGGGTGACATTGCACAAACCTTCTTGCTGATGGGGCATCTAACAAAGGAGAAAGGCACCATGCAGAGTTCTGCACCTGACCTCGAACAACTGAAATCCCGCATGAAAGCTACATGGATGGCCGGCGACTTCGGTCGAATCGCCAACTTCACTTCCCAAGAGGGAGAAAATTTTGTGGGGCGGCTCGGCATCAGGGCTGGATCAAAAGTGCTGGATGTAGCCTGTGGCACTGGGAATACAGCGATTCCGGCTGCTCGCGCAGGAGCGGACGTGATCGGCGTCGACATTGCGACGAACCTGCTCGAACAAGCCAGACAGCGTGCCGCGGCCGAGAACTTGAATGCGCGATTTCAGGAGGGCGACGCCGAGGATCTTCCCTTTCCGGATGAATCCTTCGATGCGGTGGTGACGATGTTTGGAGCCATGTTCGCGCCCCGTCCAGAGAAGGTGGCTGCGGAGTTGATGCGGGTTTGCCGTCCGGGCGGGATGGTGGCCATGGCTAATTGGACTCCGGAGGGCTTCGTCGGGAAGAATTTCGCGATTACCGCCAAAGCGGTCCCTCCTCCTCCGGGTCCGCCGCCGGTGCTGTGGGGTGACGAAACGGTGGTGCGCCAACGCTTCGGATCGAAGGCGAAGGAAATCAGCTGTATCCGGCAGAATTTTAATTTTCTTTTTCCCTTTCCGCCGAAGGAAGTGGTGGAATTTTTCCGGCAGTATTTTGGGCCCACTCAGATGACGTTCGCGCGTCTGGATGAATCGGGCCAGGCGGCCCTGGCTGCGCAACTCGAAGCCCTGTATCACGAACACAATGTTTCGCGGGACGGCGGCACGGAAGTAACAGGCGAATATCTGGATGTGCGCGCGATTCGCGCCTAGTACGCGATCGTGGTAACTTGGTTTTAAGAGGGGGACTCAGTGGATCCACAACTCAAGCAACTGATGAAGGAGCTTGGCGACGCCATCAACGAATCGTTGTCGGACTCCGAGCAGATCTCTGAAGTCGTCTCCCGAATTAAAGAGGGTGGCTACGATATCTTTCTGGTTCTCGAAGCGACTATCGGTGTGAGCAAGCAGGGCGAGAAATCGCAGGACAAGACTTCACTGGTGTCCACAATGTCCACAAATCCTGATTTCAAAATGAACGATCAGGACATGAAATTCCTGAAGTCGCTGCGCATCAAGATCGAAGAAGACAAGCACGATAAAGACAAATAGGTTCAGCTCAGAACCTGGTCGAGCAACTGTCCTACCGCACGATTGGCCTCGATGATCGACGAACGATGATCGGCCACTCCCGACAAATCTGTATTCGCAAACGCGATTCTGCCGAACGGGGCTGCCCGCAGCAGGTCCCCCGGCGCGGGCTTGCCATCTTTGCCGAAGAAAAATCCTGGTGGCGGAGTTAAGTAAGC
>QHVR01000735.1 GCA_003223595.1 Acidobacteriota bacterium | reverse complement strand
GCGGTCGAAGGCTTCTTTGGTCAGGACCTTCGTCAATGTGGCTCGCATGGCCGCGAGAGAGAGCGCATTGCCGGCAAGTGTGCCTCCAATGCCGCCCACATCGCAATTTTCCAGTTCCTGCCGGGCGACAATGCGGTCAGCGAGTTCCTGCGAGAAGCCGTAGGCGGCGCCGGGAATGCCGGCTCCGATCGCCTTGCCGAAAACAATTACATCCGGCTGCAGGTTCTCGGCGCGGGTGTAGCCTCCCGGCCCGGCGCAGATGGTATGCGTCTCGTCGATGATCAGCAGGGTTTCGTATTTGCGCGTGAGTTCGCGAAGAGTTTTGTGGTATCCCGGCTGGGGATGCACGATGCCCACGTTCGTCATTGCGGGCTCGGCCAGCACGCAGGCAACATCTCCAGCGGCGAGCGCCTGCTCAAGAGCAGGGATGTCGTTGAACTCGACTACTGTCGTGGTTATCGTAGGGTTGACCGGGGGTCCGATATTGCCGGGGCGGGGACCGGCCGTCCCGTTCGCAGCGAGATGGATGAAGGTTTCATCCACGGTGCCGTGATAGCACCAGTTGTAATCAAGAATCTTGGGACGGCCGGTGATCTGGCGGCAGAGGCGAATCGAGAAACGATTGGCGTCTGTGGCCGTGAGCGCGAATTGCCAGTAGGGAAGAGAGAAGCGCTTCTGCAATTCCTCGGCGACGAAGATTGCGTCTTCCGAGGGGAGCATTAACGTGATCCCGCGCCGCATCTGCTCTTCGGCGGCTTTCACTGTGGCGAAAGGCGAATGGCCGGTCATGGCGCCGGTGTCGCCGAGGCAGAAGTCGGTGTAGCGATGGCCATCTACATCGAAGAAGTGGGCTCCCTGCGCTTCGCGAACAAACGGCGGGAAAGCTCCAGCCCACTTCTTGCGGGCTCGTTCGAACAGCGCCTTCGATTTCGGGCGCTCGTCTACAAACTTCTTTTGCTCACGCTGCATCACGGACTGCAGGCGGGTGCGATCGATGGTTTTCATGATTTTGGAAAAGAAGAAAGATAAACCACAGGGGGCACAGAGGGCCACAGGGGAATTCCTCCGTGCTCTCTGTGTCCTCTGTGGTCTAGATGTTTAGAGGATGTAGCGCGACAAGTCTTGATCTTTGACTATGTCGGTCAGCATTTTGCGGACGTAGTCGGCGTCGATCGTGACTTGCTGGCCTTTTTTGTCTGGAGCCTCGAAGCTCAATTCGTCGAGCACACGTTCCATAATCGTATGCAGGCGGCGGGCGCCGATGTTTTCCGTGCTCTCGTTTACGCGGAATGCGAAGTGCGCGACCTCGTCCAGCGCCTCAGGGGTGAATTCCAGCTTCACGCCTTCGGTTTCCAGCAATGCCACGTACTGCTTCACCAGAGAAGACTTCGGCTCAGTCAGAATGCGGACAAAATCTTCCATGGTGAGCGATTGGAGTTCTACGCGAATGGGGAAGCGGCCCTGGAGTTCCGGGATCAGGTCGCTGGGCTTGGAGACGTGGAATGCTCCCGCCGCAATGAAGAGGATGTGATCGGTGCGAACCATGCCATAACGCGTGTTGACAGTTGTGCCTTCGACAATGGGGAGAATGTCACGCTGCACGCCTTCGCGCGAGACGTCGGGACCATGGCCACCCTCGCGCCCCGCAATCTTGTCGATCTCATCGAGGAACACGATGCCTGAGTTCTCCACCCGGTCGATGGCGGTACGCGTGACGTGATCCATGTCGATGAGGCGATGCTCTTCTTCCTGAATCAGGTACTCGAAGGCCTCGTTGACCTTCATTTTTCGTTTCTTGGTACGCTGGCCGAAGATGTTGGGCAACATGTCTTTGATGTTGACGTCCATCTCCTCTACGCCCTGGTTGGTCAGAATCTCGAATGAGGGGAAGTTTTTCTCGCGGACATCGATTTCCACCATGCGGTCGTCGAGCTTGCCCTCACGCAATTGCTGACGCAACTTTTCCCGGGTACGGGAGGAAGACTCGGTGAGAGCGGTGCTGCCGTCGATCACAACGCCGCCTGAGGTCGACGCAGGGGCGGGAGGAGGAGAGGGGGGCAGGAGAATGTCGAGGAGCCGCTCTTCGGCGTTGAGTTCAGCCTTATCGGCAACATCTTCCAATTTTTCTTCGCGGACGTTGTCGATGGCGATCTCCACCAGATCGCGGACCATGGATTCGACATCGCGGCCCACGTAGCCGACTTCTGTGAACTTGGAAGCCTCCACTTTCAGAAACGGGGAATTCGCCAGCTTGGCCAGGCGGCGCGCGATTTCGGTTTTGCCCACGCCTGTCGGACCGATCATGATGATGTTTTTGGGAATGATTTCTTCGGCCAGTTCCGCGGAGAGTTTCTGACGGCGGGTACGGTTGCGCAGCGCGATGGCCACGGCGCGTTTGGCGTCCTTTTGGCCGATGACGTACTTGTCGAGCTCGGAAACGATCTCGCGCGGGGTCAGTTCATCCAGCGCCAGCTGTTCTTCTTCTGCAGAGGAGGGTAGGTAAATAGCCATAAAAAGTTCTCAGTTCCCGGTTCTCAGTTCTCAGTAGGCCGCCTTTTTTTTGCTGACTGCTGAGAACTGGGAACTGAGAACTATGTTTTCTACAATTCTTCTATCGTGACCTTGTCATTGGTATAGATGCAGATCTTGCCCGCAATCTTCATTGCCTCTTCGGCAATTTGACGGGCGGAGAGTTGCGTGTGCTCCGCCAAAGCTTGCGCGGCGGCTTGGGCGTAAGGACCACCGCTGCCGATCGCGGCAATGCCGGTATCGGGCTCGATGACATCGCCCTGTCCGCTTAGCAGGTAGGTCTGCTCTTTGTCGCTGACTAACAGGAGCGCCTCGAGATGGCGCAGAAACTTGTCCGTTCGCCAATCCTTGGCGAGTTCTACTGCGGCCCGGCCCAGATTGCCGTGGTACTGCTCCAGCTTCGCTTCGAAGCGGCTGAAGAGGGTGAAAGCGTCGGCTGTGGAGCCGGCAAATCCGGCCACAATTTTGTCGTTGTACAAGCGACGGATCTTCTTGGCGGAGTGCTTGATCACCGATTCGCCTA
>QHVR01000734.1 GCA_003223595.1 Acidobacteriota bacterium | reverse complement strand
GGTCCGAGAGATCGATCTCGCTCAGATCCTGCGAATAGCGCGCCCCTCCCGAATCCAGTTCGCGCACCAGTTCGTTGTAGGCCTTCATGCGCGGAATGCGCGTCGAGAGCGGCTCGCCGGGATTCATCCCCAGAATCACCGGGAAGGAATACTTCCGCTTCTGCGGAAGTTCCATCAGCGTGCCTCCTGCATCGATGAGGAAAATTCGCGGCCCCACCCGCGCGAATGCCACCGGCGTCCGCTCGTGGATTTCCACTCTCAGGCGGTTGGGCACAAAGCGCATCACGCTGGCCGATTCCACCCACGGAATCTGCTCCAGTTGAGCCTTCTGCTGCGCCAAGGGAATGAAGAAAATGTTGCGCCCGATGTCGGCGCCCATCACTTCCATGATCTGCGCCTTGGTGGCGTTCTCCATGCCCGCGACTTCGATGTTGTCGCTGGACTCGACCCGAAACCGCCACGAATGTTCGCCGTAGTGATACAGGGTGCCGGCGGCAACCACCGAGACACAAAACACGGTTACAGCGACAAAGCCCCACAGCAGGCGATGCGCAGTTTTTTTGGGAAGCGATCCGCGACGCGCAGGCACGCGTTTTTGCGCGCGCAGAAACGGGGATTCCTCTGCCACATCCAGGTCAACCAGGCGCGCGTCATCGAGTTCCTCGCGCGCAGGTGCAGCGCTGGGTGGGTACAACTCCTCCTGCATGATGGTGGAACCGCTTTTTCGCGCCATCAATTCAGGCAGTTGTCGAAGAGGAATCGCTGAGCTTTTTTACTATAGCTTCATTTCTCGATGTGAGATAGAAAAAATTTCTAAGGATTTGCACAGACGGGAACAAAATTGAGCACCACCACGAGAGTGCTATGAATAGGAAGTTCCACGAGCCCTCAGGACGAAATTGCCCTCATTCATCGACGCTATGGGGTCGACGTATAGCAGCCCGTACGTCCGACATCGCTAGCTGGTAAACATCCTGAAAAGCGCCCGTGCAATCGTTAAGGGATGATCAAATAAAAGTCCGATTCGCCCCACAAGCGTTTGCGGTTCACGAAACACACCGAGCTGTCGTAAGACGCTGGCTCGGTCGTAGTAAATCCTTTCGCCGGCGAGCCGATCCTGGTCGTCGAACGTGTAAATGCCGCAAAGCGGGATTTCCACTCGCCGTCCGGTTGCCGGAAGTCCGCGCCACGGTCCAAGGTGGGTTCCGCAAATCAAGACCTCGAGCAGGACATTGTCCTCGGTAACATGCTCCTGCAGAATTCTGATTTCCAGGTCCGGCAGTGCGGCCATGAGTTGTTCATAGTACAAGCGGACTCCATCGTGCCCCGTGTATCGGTCCCCCCAGGCCTCATCTTGGTACTGTGCATTTTCGCCGAACGTGCTCAGTACGCCTTCAAGGTGATGCTCATTTTCGAGCCGAACATGTTCCTGTACGAGTGCAACGCGTGCCGATTTTCTATCGCTCGGAATCGATGTGGCTGCCATGTAGCCTCCGATCTCGACACAATATTCCTAAATCACCTACCCGCCAACTTTTCTGTCTCGACAGTTGCAATTTGCTGGGAGCCGGATGATAGTCACAAACTGGCCTCACAAAACGTGCAGTCTCCAGGACGAACCATTGAGCTCTCCGACCGCTCCGGCAACTCAGAATTCTCCTCCATCGGCCAGGCCACTGCCGTGGATCCTGGCACTCCTGGCGACGATCATTGCAGCTGTACTGATTTTGAGGATTCCGCCCCTTCCCCATCCCTGGCCGCAAAACTACGACCCGACCGGTCGCTGGTGGCTATCGGCCCTGCTGGCCGCTTTGCCGGTGGTCGTGTTGCTCGGCTCGCTGGCGCTGCTGCACATGAAGGCGCACTACTCCGCGCTGCTCGGCTTGGCTACATCGCTCATCTGCTCGATCTGGATTTTCGGAATGCCCGCCAGCCTCGCGATGAAAACTGCGGTCTTGGGCGCGGCCTACGGTTTGCTGCCGATCGGCTGGATCATCCTGAACGTAATCTTCATGTACCAACTCACCTGCGAGGCGGGACTCTTCAAAGTGATGCAGGACAGCCTGACCGGGATCACCCAGGACCGCCGCCTGCAGTTGCTGCTCATTGCATTCAGCTTCGGCGCGTTCTTTGAAGGCGCGGCCGGCTTTGGCACCCCTGTAGCCGTGACCGCGGCTGTGTTGATCGGTTTGGGCTTCAGGCCGCTCCAGGCTTCGGGGCTGTCACTGATCGCCAACACCGCGCCGGTAGCCTATGGCGCGATCGGAACTCCACTGATCGCGCTGCAGGGAGTCACTGGATTGGATCTTCTGCAGTTGAGCGCGCAAGCGGGACGTATCCTGCCCTTCTTCTCGGTTCTAGTGCCGTTCTGGCTCGTCTGGGCATTCGCCGGCTTTGCCGGAATGATCGAAGTTTGGCCGGCTGTTTTAGTCGCAGGAGTATTTTTCGCCATCCCGCAGTTCCTGATATCGAACTTCCATGGCCCTTGGCTGGTGGATGTAGTCGCGGCCGTGATTTCCATGGCGGCTTTAATTGCGTTTTTGTTGAAGTGGCGTCCCAAGCGGGTCTGGGGCTTCGAGCACGAGGGTGAACGCGCCGCCCGCGCCACCCACGGTCACAGCCGGGCGCTCGTGGCAAGAGCTTGGGTACCTTGGCTGGTCTTGAGCGTTTTAGTTTTCGCGTGGGGATTGCCAGTCGTGAAGAGCGCGCTCGACAAGCTATCGGCGCCCAAGTTTCCCGTCGCAGGATTGCATCTGATGATCGACCGCGTGCCCCCGGTGGTGCACAAGCCGACACCCGAACCCGCGGTTTATTCTCTGAACTGGCTAACTGCTACCGGTTCCGGCATTCTGCTGGCCGCCGTGATGTCGGGCCTGATCATGGGTTTCACGCCCTGGAGGATGGCCCACGTGTATTGGAACACCATCGTGCGGGTGCGCTTCTCGTTGCTAACGATCGCGGCCATGCTCTCCATTGGCTACCTGACGCGCTACTCAGGGCTGGATGCCGCGATGGGCCTCGCCTTCGCCCGCACCGGCGTGCTCTATCCGTTTTTTGGCACCATGCTCGGATGGCTCGGCGTCGCGCTGACCGGTTCCGATACAGCGTCCAATG
>QHVR01000018.1 GCA_003223595.1 Acidobacteriota bacterium | reverse complement strand
CGCTCGATTAAATAGGGGACCGCATCCAGGCGGAAGCCATCCACGCCCATATCCAACCAGAACTTCATCACATCCCACATCTCTTCTCGCACTTCCGGATTGTCATAATTAAGATCCGGTTGGTGACTGAAAAAGCGATGCCAGTAGTGCTCCTTGGAGATCGGATCCCATGCCCAGTTAGACATCTCGGTATCGATAAAGATGATGCGCGCGCTGCGGTAGGGAGTGTCCGTCTCGCTCCACACATACCAGT
>QHVR01000017.1 GCA_003223595.1 Acidobacteriota bacterium | reverse complement strand
TCCTGGAACCAGGCGTGCTGGTCGGAGGTGTGGTTCAAGACCATCTCCATCACGACGCGGAGTTGCCGTTCGTGCGCCGCCGCCAGAAAATTCTTGAAGTCCTCCAGAGTGCCGTAAAGCGGATGGACCGAGCGGTAATCCGCAATGTCGTAGCCATCATCGCGCAGCGGGGAAGGAAAAAAAGGCATCAGCCAGATAGCATTGACGCCCAGATCCCGCAGATAGTCGAGCTTTTGAGCGAGGCCCTGGAAATCCCCGACGCCATCGCCGTTGCTATCGTAAAACGCGCGGACGTGCACCTGATAGAAAACGGCGTTCTTATACCAAAGAGCGTCCTGCATTTCCGGCAAAAGCGTCCTCCCCAAGGCGTCTGTTTTAGAGTAATCGAACTCGTCCCTTTCGTGGACTTGGTCAGAAGGTTTCCCCCGCGGGCTTCTTTATTCCCCTGTGGTGAGAGGCCTTCTTGCTGCGTCAGCAATCGTCGTAAATAACGCAAGAACATCAACTTAGCTGGTCACAAATGAATCAGGAGCAGTTCCTTTGACCCTCCACACTGGGGAATGTTTTTCTATTGACGCGGAGAGTGGCAGACAAGAAATTTCCAACCACGGAGGATGACATGAATAGGATTTTGCTTGGAATGGCGTTGCTTTCATCGGCGGCATGGGCGCAAAGCAAGTTCCAACCGCTGAATGTGAAAACAGGCTTATGGGAAAGCACCACAACCTCCACCACCTCGGGCCAGATGCCAATCCCGTCTGAGTTCCTGCAGAAACTCAGTCCCGAACAGCGCGCCAAGGTCCAGGCCCGCATGAACGCCAACAGCAACTCTTCCCCCAGGACCAGGACCCATACGTCAAAGGTGTGTGAGACCAAAGAAAAACTCGCTGAGCAGCCCTTTAGTAGCCAGCAGGAGTGCAAAGAGACTGTTGTTAACTCAACCGGCAACCGGACGGAAATGAAAGTTTCCTGTGACTTCGGGGACGTTAAATCGAGCGGCACTATGGAAGTTGAGGCCATCAGTCCAGAGGCCGTAAAAGGCTCCGGACAAATGACCTCGGATGGAGGCGGCCATGCGATGACGATTAACACTGAATTCTCTTCCAAGTGGCTGTCACCATCGTGCGGAGATGTCAAATAGCGCAGCCACAACATCAGGGGCAAACCTTCATTCGCACGTGCCTCTCCGACATTCCAGTTAGCCGGATCCGTGTGCCCTGGTACCGACTCTTCGACTGACGCAAGCGGAATGCAGGTTGCTGGGCGGCGTTCGTGGTCCCACGGCGGCAGCGATTCACACTGAGTTGTTCCCGTGCTGCTGGTGGCGCTGAATACAGGACTTGTCGATCTCTCGCACCAGTGAGGGGCTCAACCAATCGCCCTTGCACGGTCTGCGTAAGTTCTCATTTAGCGCTAGAATTCTTGCTGGATTCGGAAACGCCTCTGAACCAAAAACTTCTTGGCGAGGTTTCTCGATGGATGACGCAAGGGTTCACACTGTTAGCCAACTGGCATACACGTCCAATCACATAAGGCGAATTGGTTTGCTAGGCGCTGCCGTCTGCATTCTGCTGCTTCTTGCCGCGTGCTCAGAAAAGCAGGGCTCAGGACAACACGCGACGATCCAGATGCGGGATGGCTCAACGCTTACAGGCACGGTCACTGCGACGTCGCCTTCGGAAATCACTTTAACCGGGGACGACAGCAAGACGCACCAGATCCCGATGACGCAGGTGAAATCCATAGAGTACGACGAGCCGCAGGCGGCCCAGAATTCGTCCAATCAACCCAATGCAACGCCAACCCAACCTTCTTCGGGTAGGACCTCCGGCTTACGAGAACGCCACCATCCTAGCCAAGCCGAGATTCGCAGCAAGACCTATGTTGTGCCGGAGAACACGAAAGTTTCTGTTCGGGCGGATGAAGCCATCAACTCGGCAACAGCCGCCGAAGGGCAAACTTATGCTGCCGACGTCACCGACGATGTACTTGATGCGAACGGCGATGTCGTCATCCCGCATGGTTCGAACGCGCGGATCGTGATCCGCTCAGCCTCGAAGGGAGGACGAATCCGGGGTGCCTCTGATCTTGTGCTGGACCTGCAATCGGTTTCGGTGGAGGGACAGGAATACCTGGTGAGCACGACAGACCTGCAACAAAGCGGCAAGCAGGGGCTAGGAGCGAATAGGCGGACCGCCGAGTATGCGGGTGGCGCCGCGGCAGTCGGCGCGATCATCGGGGCCATTGCGGGCGGTGGGAAAGGTGCGGCCATCGGAGCCGGCGCTGGTGCCGGGGGTGGCGCATTGACCCAGGTTCTGACTAAGGGCGGCGCTATCAAAGTGCCCGCGGAAACCGTGTTAACTTTCCAGCTCGACAAGCCAGTGAAGATTGTTAAGGCACAGTGACGGCTCTGTAATGCAGTGTGGGCGAAGGTCCTACGTGTGCCGCTACAACCAGCAACACACGACCAGCAACTGCGCGGTTTTCGCGGTGAGGTGAGCGCCCAGCTTGCGTGCCTTCTCAAAGTCCTGTGCGATCCCTCAAAGGTCCCCAAAGTCCGAAGAAGGTAGAGCATGTCGCCGTGCAGCAAAGGTACGAAAAGAATGGCTCCTCAGGTAGGACTCGAATCCGAGTGACAACAGGATCAACAACTTAGAAGACTGCTGATGACCCTTTTAGCCCTACAACTCCATCGGAACTCCAATTAACCGCACAGCGTGTGCTACGCGGGCCGAGCTTGCGTCGATCTTTGAAGTTAAAGCCCGACTGAAACACAAAGTATTTTCCGGTCGGGAGTCCATCGGGCACAGCATTCGGCAGCAGGGCTGAGTCCGGATAAACGCTAGCCGACAAGTGCGGCTAACTTTCCAAAAGCCCGGGCTAGCAGATTGTTCCCTGTTTAGAGCCTATTGCTGCTGATCGTAGGCGGATGACGGATAACTCGGAAATTCAGTTACAAAAAGACACGCCCGCCAAAATTCTGCTTCAGAATTCGTACATTTCGGCTGGCAAGGAGCAGTACCAGCATGTGCGGCACCGCTTAAGACTTAGCCGCTTTCTTGGTTTTCAAAGCAGCCCATCGCTTTTTTTGTGCTTCGGCGATTCGCTTCCTGGCAGCCGCAGACATCGTCCGTTTTTTCGGTGTTGTGATCTGTGACCCACGGCCGTTACGAGCCTTTGCCCATCGTGCTCTCTGAGCCGCTGCGATTCTCGCGCGTCCAGCCGCTGAGATCTTCCGAGTGCCGTTCCGTGTTCCGTAGGCTGAGCCAAAGGCTTCCAGGGCCGCCGCGACGCCTTTGACTTGTTTTGTCAAACGAGCATGCTCCCTTTGCAATAGCTTAACCACGCTTCCAATATTCGTCATTTGAGGACCCCCTCCTCGAGGGCGATTGTAGCAGGGTAGTAGAAGCGCAGCGTTGTCCCAGAGCTATATCGAGTTAAGAGTATCAGGCGATTCAGCAGAATCCGGAAAAGCCGAGCCCCGTGGAGGAATCTGGCGCGTGAAGGAAAACGCGTGGTGCAGTTTCGCGATCTGGAATCGCACAAGTATGTTGCGGCTGTGGGCAGGATGCTGCAATTCTACTGTGTTTGCTTGACATCGCCAGGCGACTATCACTATAGTGCCGCGGAAACGTAACTAAGCGATCTAAATCGAAACGATATGGTCACTCGTTGCGTAATCTTTTCTGCCGACTTCACAGGGACAATCAGGTTGCGCTGGGAGATCGCGGGGACATAGCCAAGGACGCCAAGCCCTGGCTCTTACCGAGGGAGGAGTGAAATGATCAGACTCGAGGCGAACACACGCCGTGCATTCTCGCTATGGCTGCTGCTTTTGTTGGCTGGGCTGGTTTTGCCCAGGAAGGCAGTTGCACAGGTCGACATGGGTTCGATTTCAGGAACCGTACGCGACACCAGCGGTGCAGTGCTAACGGGCGTGAACGTTACGTTGAGTAATGTGGATACCGGCGTTACTTCATCAACGAAGACGGGCTCCGAAGGGCAGTACACCTTCTCTCCGATAAAGATTGGGCATTATTCCGTTTCTGCCACCGCCAGCGGATTTCGGACCGTTCATCAGAACAATGTGACCGTGGATGTGCAGCAGAAGGTCGAGGTGAATCTCTCGTTGCCTGTAGGGCAAGCAACCGAAATGGTCGTGGTGGACGCCGCCCCGCCTCTTCTCCAGACCTTGGATGCCTCTGTGGGTCAGGTCATTGAGCAGAAGACTATCAACGACTTGCCGCTGAACGGCCGCAATTTTACGTTCTTGGCGCAACTCTCGGCTGGGGTAACCCAGGGCCAGCAGGACTCCCGTGGCCTCGGTGACAGTGGAAGTTTCGCCGCTAACGGCTTGCGGCCCGCGCAAAACAACTACCTTCTCGACGGGATTGATAACAATTCGAACCTTGTGGATTTCCTTAACGGGACCGGTTACTCGGTGAAACCTCCAGTGGACGCCATTCAGGAGTTCAAGGTCGAAACCAACAACTACAGTGCGGAGTTGGGACGCTCTGCAGGAGCGGTTCTGAACGCCACTATTAAGTCTGGAGCAAATCAATTCCACGGGACAGCTTGGGAGTTCCTGCGGAACGATGCCCTGGACGCAAAAAACTACTTCGAAAGCGGTCTGAAAAAAGGGGAATACCGGCTGAACCAATTCGGAGCCACTCTGGGCGGACCCATTCGTCGCAACAAGACGTTCTTTTTCCTGGATTATGAAGGCACCCGCATCCGTCAAGCCATTCCCTATGTGAGCACCGTTCCGACGGACTTGGAGCGTAGCACGGGTTACAGCAACTTGTCCGAGTTGCTGACCCAAGGTGGCAGCCTAACCGACAATCTGGGCCGCAGCTTTGGGCTGGGGCAGGTTTTCGATCCCGCAACGACTCGACCCGTGACGGCAGGGACTGTAGATCCTGTGACCGGCATTACTGCCGCCAGTACAGGTTTTGTTCGCGAGCCCTTTGCGAACAATATGTTGCCTGCGAATCGGCTTGACCAGAACGCCATCAACCTGCTCAATCTTTTTCCAACTCCGAACAACTCAGGTCTGTTCAATAACTTCGTGTCTAATCCGGTGCTAAACAACAACACCGATCAATTCGACGTACGCGTGGATCAGAACTTCAGTTCGAAGGATAGCGTTTTCGGTCGTGTCAGCTACGTGGATAACCCCGAATTCATTCCCGGACCATTCGGCGGAATTGCCGACGGAGGTTCGTTTTCTGCGGGAAACCAGTTGGTAAAATCCGTTAATTCGGCCCTAAGCGAAACTCACACCTTCACATCGCAAATGGTGAACGAGGCGCGGGTCGGCTATAACCATCTCAGCAGTTCGCGCGATCAACCAAACGCCACCAAAAGCGGTATCCCGGGGCAGTTCGGAATCCAGGGAGTTCCTCAAGAGCAGTCCAACGGCGGTCTTGGATCGATTTTTCTTACAGGGCTCAACACTTTAGGCAGCAATCAATTCTTGCCTTCAATCGAACTGAGCACGACCTCGCAGTTTACAGACAACCTGACAAGGACAGCAGGGCGCCAGACGCTCAAATTCGGCTTTCAATGGGAACGTCTAGGCTTTTCCATTCTCCAACCGCCCTCGGGCCGAGGCACTTGGAGTTTCAGCGGCGTCTACACCGAAATTCCGACGACTACGGGGGGCAACACCGGCCTTGCACAGATGCTGCTGTCGCCCATTCCGGGCACCGTCACCGGCGCGGCGGATTTTGTCGGCGGCGCTGACGATGTGACCTTTTCGAATTTCGCGAGAACATCGCAGAAGCATGAGTACTACGCCGGCTATTTCCAGGACGACATCAAGGTTTCTCAGAAGCTGACTGTCAATCTAGGGCTGCGATATGAGTACTTTGGGCAGCTCATCGAAAAGTATGGAAATCAATCCAACTTCCTTCCGGCTGTGAATGGTGATTCAACGTTCCTGCTGACGAAGAAACGTTGCGATTCTTCTTTCTCGTCCGATTTCCTGGCAGCGGCGGCCACAGACCACATCAATATAGCCTGTTCCGGCCAACCCGGCCTGGGCCAATCACAAAAGACGAACTTCTCGCCGCGTGTTGGGTTCGCATATCAGCTCGCTCCCAAGCTTGTACTGCGCGGCGGTTATGGAATTTTCTACGGAGGATTCGAAAACTCTGTTGTCGAAACGTACGTGGATTTCCCGTTCCAGTTTACGCTGGACTATCCAAATCTAGTCCCCAACGCACCCATCACCTTCGCCAACGGGTCCATCGCAACTCTCGAGACAGGCCTCACAGGAATTAGCCTGAATTCGGACCAGGTTGAACCCGGAGGGGTGTCCTTCACCGGAGAGGACTATCACATGAAGACACCTAACACCCAGGGCTACAACCTGACCGCTCAATATGAAATAACGCCGAACGACAGCGTACAACTGGGGTATGTAGGAAATACGGTCCATCACCTGGGCGTCTATCTCAACCCAAATAGTCCGACGGAAATACTTCCGCCCGGCCTGGATTCTTTTGCCTATTCACCATATCCTGATTTTTCCAACATCACCTACACGCATTTCGCAGGCGACAGTCATTACAACGCCTTGCAGGCGAACTACGAACGCCGATTTAGCCGCGGTTTGACTGCGCTGGCTAATTTCACCTATGCCAACTGCATGACGAATGCTGTCGACGTTTTGAATGCAACTGCTGTGAATCAATTCCGGGCGCCGTTCTTACCTGGTTTCGGCATTCACCGGGACTTTGGTCTATGTGATTTCGACGTTCAGAAAGTTGTGCACTTCAGCGGAGGGTACCAACTGCCCTTCGGCCGCGGCCGAGCGTATCTTGCAAAAGGTAATAAGCTGGTCGACACCTTTGTCGGTGGATGGAATACCAACTGGATCCTGACGTTGCAAGACGGCCAACCGGGAACGGTCCCATGTGCTATTACCACGACCTCAGGCTTTGGATGCTTCGCACTGAAAGTTCCGGGACAAAACCCATATGCCGGGCCCCACAACGTGAATCAATGGCTCAATCCGGCTGCATTCGCGAGCCCACCGGTCGCGACAACCATCGGTCAATCGGACTACAGTCCGCTGGGTGGTGGCCCGAGCCAGTTCCGCGGGCCTGGATTCCATCGATTGGATTTTTCAATGTTCAAGGAGTTTCAGCTGTCGGAGAGGTTTCGTCTCGAATTTCGCTCCGAGTTCTTCAACCTGACGAATCACCCCAACTTCTCTAACCCAGGTTTCTCAGGAAATGGCGTCGTGGCGGCTCCAGGGTCGTTGAATTATTTAGACACCACAAACTTCGGCAAGATCACTTCGACCCGTGATGGCCAAAACGATCAGCGCGAGATTCAGTTCGCGCTAAAACTCTACTATTAAGAGTGCGACGCAACCGTCCCAGGCTAACCGGGGACGTTACACCGCCGGAGAACCTTCTAGAACTCGCCCAGGAAGCGCTTCCTAATGAATTCGCGCGCTGATGTCCGATTCTGGCTAGTCCAATAAGTCACAGGAAACGATGATCTATGGTGGTCTTTCGGATGGGAAAGTCGACCGAGTTTTGCAGCAGGTTTCCGGCCCTGGTTTTTGCAAACAGCACACAAGGTTCGTAAACCATTCAAAGAATGGCTCCTCAGGTAGGACTCGAACCTACAACCCTTCGGTTAACAGCCGAATGCTCTGCCATTGAGCTACTGAGGAGTGTGGTTGACC
>QHVR01000733.1:1445-3930 GCA_003223595.1 Acidobacteriota bacterium | reverse complement strand
ACCGTTTTCGCAGCTGTAGAGCCGCAGCTATCCGCGGCTCTATGGGACGGGGGCCGTGACAATCCTCGAGTTGGCGGCGAATCTTTGGTAGTTGCGATAGGTGTGACGATTTCGCACTAAGTGGCCATTGAGCTCGCTGGATACCACGACAGTTCGTGGAAGCCAGGGCGGGGTGGCGACGTCTGGCAGGTGAACCTCCATGAAGTGTATCTCCGTCGTCTGCGCACGCAGGCCGACATCAGGGAGGGGCTCGAGGAGATCGGTTCGCATTTGGCGAATCTGGAATTTGACTGGATCGATCCAGGCAATTCCCTGGTAAGCGGTCGAAGTTAATTTTCCGCCAATGTAAATTTGCCCGGTTAGCGGCGCTGCATCGGGCCGTTGCGCGAAGGCGACGACGTACATCTCGCGGCGATCCAACTGCTGTTGACCTAGATAGCGGAAGCTGGCAAGGGTCTGATGGAGGGAGTCAAAAAACAATGCGAGCAAAGCAAAGCCTTGGGTCGACGCGGGTGCAAAGTCTAATCCGGGTTTGATCTCCTTTCCTTTGAGGTCGGTTCGGTATTCAACCAGATGCCCGCCGTCACTCTCGCGATGTGCCAGCACCAGGTAAGTGTACTTGCCGCTGAATACCGGAAAAGTGCGATCCATTCCCCCCGCGTGGCTCTGCTGCTGCACGACGATATCTTCGCGCGCCGTGAGGTCAGGGATGTTTCTCAGAAAAGCATCTTCACTAGCTGCGACGTGTTGCAAGATCGTGGGAAGGTGCGCCTGCGTATCGACAGATTTCAGGCCGGCCAGTTCCGGGAAAACGCTATGAAGCTGCTTTTCAGATAAATCAAGGACAGTGAGAGCTTGACGGTCGGGCTGGGCGCATATTGCGGGGTTAGTCCAAATAGTGAGGATTGAGGCCAGAGCAAAGAGGTAACGGGCTGTCGATCGAGGGCGCATGCAGATGGCACAGGCGTGTGCGTTGCTTGGCAGGGCGTTTCCCCGCGGCTCGTTGACGACCGGGGCTGGCCCATCTTTCGGCCCAGAGTATACATCGGGCTGTCTGCCATGATGGGGCGGCTTGGACACGTGGCTGGTGAATAAACTTGACAACTGTCAGGCGGCGAAACTAAACTTCGGCCCGCTTTAGTTGTCCTTTCCGTGTCCACACTTCGAAGTTGGGTCCAATCCGAAGGGGATCGTGTCAGTGAATCTCGCGGATTCCGCCGTGGGATGGGCATTTGGAGCCCCGCGTTGCCAGCCAGCGATGAGACGGTTGCAAGCAGCGTCTCTACCTCGGAGTACTACGATAAAAATTTTCTCAGGAGGAGTACCTCGTCATGCTGAAGTGGTTCCGTTACCTTGTTCTCGCATTTTCTGTCATTGCGTGTTTACCAGCACTGGCGCAGCAAAATTTCGTAACCTTGCAGCACGTGCCCAGCGTTTCGAGATTGCGCACCGGTTCCTTTATTCCGATGCCGACGACGCATGCGCGCGGGCTCAGCAGTTTGCCGGCTGGAGTTGCCTCGCCGCATGCCAAAGCGGCGTCACGCTCGCAATTGACTCGCGGCCGCCGCTACCCGGGCGATCTCGAATATCAAGGCGGGGTGGTGCTGCCTACTGCGGTTCAGCATGCCATCTTTACGGACCCATCTTCCAGTTGCCCTCCCAATAGCTGCTGGGGTGATCCAATTGGCTTTTTGAGTGACCTGGACAAAAGCCGGGTGATTCACCTCTCGGACCAATATGTAGGTACGTCGGCTCCGCACCGGTATCCCGTGGGAGACAATTTCGTGGTGCCGAGCTACAACCCGTCGGCAGGGGTGGGCCAGCCATTCACTAATTTGGATCTGGCGATCCTGGCCTACTCGGCAGCCGCGCAAACCGGCGGACTGGGGCTGGGCAACATCTACCATGTTTTCCTGGCGCCGGGGCAAGATGCCTGTTTCGATAACACGTTCAGCGTCTGCTACTCGCCGGATAACGTCAAAACATGGTTTTTTTGCGCCTATCACGGCAGCGCGCAAGACTCTGCGGGGAACGTGGTCCTCTACACTGTGGAACCCTTCCAGAACGTGAGTGGGTGCAATGTGCGGCCAGACACACCGAACGGACAGCTCGCCGACTCGACTAACAACGTGTTGTCGCATGAATTCTTTGAGACCATTACCGACCCGGTTGGAGACGGATGGTGGAATAGTCTGAACAATGGGATTTTCGGGGAAGAAATCGGGGACGAGTGCTCGTTCTTACTGTTCACAGCCACCGACGTTTTCTTTGATCCCAACCTGGTGAGACTCAATAGAAACAGCTACGCAATCCAGCCGGAGTACGTCAACTCACAACATGCTTGCAGCACGAGCGCGAGTGACGGCGACTGAACTGGCACAAGACCCCACGCTTTGTCGGCGTGGGGTTTTCTTTCTTCTGAAACATAGTTCACGCACGTGGTGGTTGTGTCATGTCGGGCAGTGAATGATTTCGAGCTTCATGT
>QHVR01000733.1:0-1392 GCA_003223595.1 Acidobacteriota bacterium | reverse complement strand
TATCGCGAAATTCTCCCGGGCCCGATCGAGCGCCGCGAATAGATTGTTCAATCTCAGCACCGGCCATTGCAGTCCGCCGACTCCCGCCGGTACCGCCGCTGAGTCTTGTCTTGGCCTTCGGTAACTGGCGCGTCCTGCGCTGTCCATTGGAGACTCGATGCGGCGAAGAAGCTTGCGCGGCGTGCACATCCCCTGCCACGTATTTCTTCGCGGGGTAACCCAAAAACAAAAGTAGCGTTTGAAACATTGCCTGCCTTCGGGAAAGGCCTGGCTATGAATCTGCACGGAGGATTAGAGATGAAGATGAAGAGTGTGCTGCTGTTTGTCTTGGCTATATGCGTAGCGGCTTCTGCTCAGAACGGGCGCTCGGGGAACCGGTCGTCGATCGTGGTAACCGTGGACGGCTTGAATTGCTCGACGTCGCTGGGCACTGGAGCGTTCAATGCGCTGGCCTGGTCCTTTGGGGCTACCGACGCGGTCAGTACTGGGGGCACGGGGAGCGGTGGTTCGGCGGGCAAGGTGGCGCTCAGCACTCTCACTGTCTCGAAGCGTGCGGATACCTGCAGTCCGCGCTTATTCGCGGATGTCGTTCTGGGCCGGCATATCAAGACCGTCACTATCGTGCAGGAGAACACGCGCAATGAGTCCTTTACCGTGACGCTGTCGGATGCGATCGTCTCGGGCTACCAGCTAGGCGGAAATCAATCGAGCGAGCTTCCGACAGAACAGATCGCTTTTGAGTTCAGCAAGATCTGCCTGATGGATGTGCAAAGCGGGACGAAAACGTGCTACAACCCGGCGACTGGGACGACGTTTTAGTAAGCAGGCTTGGGGGCTTCCCTGATCAAACGCTAGGACAAGCCCGATAACGTGAAGTCCTCGAGCGTCAGGCGCGGCAATGTGCGGATATCCGAGCCTGTTGTCTCGCATAACGAGCTTGTGAGTTCCGGTTGCTGTGAAGAGTGGTCAAGAATACAAGAACAGGGGCAAGGGATTAGGGATCAGGGGATAGCGATCCTTATGACCTTGTCCTTTCTTCTTTTCTTCTTGCGCGATGGCGGGCGAAACCGGTTTCACGACAGCCCGCGTCAACATCCCGCGACGGTCTAGGGGAAACTCTCAAAGAGCTCAGTTCTCTCCTGTACACAGCGTTGGAAGTTTATGGATGATCCGGTGATCCACAACCGTTTGGCCATTGCGCCCATCGAAGCAGCGGTTGAGATCAATGGGTCGAGCTCAGATCACCTACCTTGAGGACCACCAGGAAGCGCACTTACCTATCTGGACCGAGGCTTTGTTCGCGACCGAACTGCTCATGCTACATGCGGATCCGCTCTACTACGGATTTGGGGCGGCGCGCGGAGATGGGTCAGGCGTGATTGTGATCCCGGG
>QHVR01000732.1 GCA_003223595.1 Acidobacteriota bacterium | reverse complement strand
CCAGTCACAAAGAAGGCCGCAAGGATCACGATGAAGCCGACAAAGGTCGTCCAGAACGAGAGCATATTCAGGACCGGAAATGCCATGTCGGGCGCGCCAATCTGGATGGGCAGAAAGTAATTCCCAAATCCGCCCTGTGGCGCGGTGGTCAGCACAAAGAACACCATGATCGTGCCATGCATGGTGAGCAGGCTGAGGTAGGTTTCCGGCTTGATCTCACCCATCAGTGGAATCGTCGCGTTCGGCCAGATCATGTGAATGCGCATCAGCAGCGACAGGAACATTCCTACGAACACTGCCGTGAGCGCCAGAAAAAAGTACTGAATGCCAATGACTTTGTGGTCGAGGCTGAAAATGTATTTCCGGATGAACCCTTGAGGAGCGTGCGAATGAATCGTAGCCGAGGTCGCCATTACTGTTTCTCCGCCTCCCGAGCTGCCAGCCATTTGTCGAAATCTGCCTGGCTCACGACGTGCACCATGCCGTGCATTTTGTAGTGACCCAACCCGCAGAGCTCGGCGCAGGCGATTTCGTACTCACCGATGGCAGTAGGCTTGAAGTTCATGTGAATATTCAACCCCGGAACGGCGTCCTGCTTGAACCGGAGGTTGGGAACAAAGAAGCTGTGAATCACGTCGACCGAGCGCAGGCTCACATCGACTTCGCGATCCACGGGCAGATACATCGTGCCGGTCACGACGTCATCTTTGGCCGTCGGGTCCGAGGTATTAAGGCCGACCGCCGCTTCGCCACCGGAGGACGGATCCATGAGGCTGGCCTTGGTCGAACCGTATTTGCCATCCGCTCCTGGATAGCGGAAATACCACGCAAACTGCATGCCCGTGACCTCGACGGGAACGGCCCCGGCTTCGGGTGGATCGAAGCGCTGGCTCGCCCATACCCGGCTGCCCATTAAGTTCAGGCCGATAAAGAGAATGGTGGTCAGAACGGTCCACGTGATCTCCATGGTTGTATTCCCGTGCGAGTAGGCCACCGGCGGGGATTTCGGCGTCTGCCTATATCTCCACACGATGTACCCGAGCCCGAGCTGCGCGGCCAGGAACACAACGCCCATGATGATGAAGGTTACGGTGAATTGATGGTCGATAAATCCGGTTGCGGCGGAGGCGCCTACCGGAAGCCACCAGGTTTTCGCGACAAAGAAGTAAGTGCTGACCAGAGTGATCAGCCAGATCAAAGCCAAAAGCGCGAGGCCCATTCCCCAGTACCCCCGATACGGAAGACAAGAAGGATTTCCCCTCGGCTGTGCCGCGTTCCCACAACGCAAGCACTAGTCGGCGGCGAGTTTACCACAACGTCAAGGCAGAAAGGCAAGGCAGTTCTGCAAGAAAAACTCCGGATCTCTTACTTAAGAACGGTTCCAATCCCTGTTCCGCGTATTTATCACGGGGGGCACCTAGGAACACAGCCGAAAATCTCAATAGGCCCGCGTGCTCCGTCCGCGTTATTTTTCCGACCACTCCGGGACTCGCCCTGGCGTCCAGGGCGCGCCCGCCGCTTCCATATCTTTCTCCAGCTTGGCTAAATCGACATCGACAAGGGTCCGAAGCTTGCTGAGGACATCGGCAAACTCCGCCGCGGCGATGTTGTACTGATCGATGTGCGATTGTGTTGGCTTGGCCAGCGAGAAGCGCTCGCCCTCCATGATCGAATCAATGCGGTCGTTGATGGACGACGGCACGGGTTCACTTCGCCTGGCAATTTCCTGATCGCCCCGCAGGGCGCGCAGAATCTCGCGATCGCGCTGCTGGATCGAATCGGCAGCAGCGCCGAGTTGTTTCTCGGCACCCGGAATTTCCCGCAAGGCCTCGCGAATCTGTTTGAGACGCTCTTGAAGATCTTCCGCCGTGCGGGTTGCTCCATATAGGGCACGGTAGAGGCGCGCAACTTTCTTCAAGAATTCTTCCTGTGCGGTGCGGTCGGCCGCGCTCATCGACTCTGAATTCTCGTTGGCTACTTTGAACGATTGCGGTCCCGCGACTTCCGTTGCCACGCCGTCCATCTTTTCGAACATCCGTACCGAATAGCTGCCGGGCCCAACCAGTGGGCCTTGATCGGCCGCGGCGGGGAAATCCTCTTCCGATTCCTCTTGCTGCTTTTTGACCCGGGCCGCCGGGTAGCGCAAATCCCAAGCTGCGCGCTGAAAACCAGCGTCCGTTCCGCCCTCAACCCGCCGGATCGCCTGACCACTGTCGTCGTATACCAGAAAGTAAACTTCCGGTTTAGGTTCCTGCGCTTCTGCCCGCAGTTCGTCATTGGAAGGGTAGGGAAGCACCTGGTTCTTTTTCGCCGCGTCTTTTTCGGCGTCTTGGCGTTTTTCCTTCTTCGTCTTGAGTTTCTCCTTCAGGTACGCGGTAAAAATGGCGCCGTACGGCGGATTGTCGGCGCTATAGAATGCATCTCCTTGAAAACCCTTCCTCGGTCCGCCCAGCGGGCGCCGCTCGATATACATGAGCGCATCTCGTATGGGATACATGGCTGCAGCCTGGTCTACGCTCTCCGCTTTCATTTGGCGCAGAGGGGTGATGTCATCCAGCACATAGAATCCGCGCCCGAAGGTCGCGATCACGAGATCGTTTTGGCGCGGCTGGATGACAATGTCACGCACAGGAATCGTAGGTAATCCGCCCTTCAGATGCGCCCAGTGATGCCCGCCATCGATTGTGAAATAAAGCCCAAACCCCAGCACCGGGCCATTTTCAGGAAGATCGCTGGCGATCGAGGTCCACGACTTGCCGTTGTCCGTCGACTTCAGCAGATACGGTTTGAAATCTTCGTCCTTGTGATTGTCGAAAGCCGCATAGACGGTGTTCGCGTCGAAGTTCGACGCCGCCAGACGACTGACATACGTTTTATCGGGCACGCCAGGAAACGTCTGGTACTTGGTCCAGTTCCCGCCGCCATCGCTGGTCATCTGAATCAATCCGTCGTCAGTCCCAACGTAGATCAGCCCTTCTTTCTTCGGCGATTCTGCAAGAGCCACAATATTGCCGTAGAACGAAGTCGAAGAATTCTTTGCCACCGCATCCGGTCCCCAGACTCTTCCCATCACGGGTAACTTGTTGCGATCGATCTGCCGCGTAAGATCACCCGAGATTGCCTTCCACGTATCCCCGCGATCGTCTGAGCGAAATAGCTTGTTCGCCGCGAAATAGAGTCGCGTGTGTGAGTGCGGGCTGATGATGATTGGCGAATCCCAGTTCCAGCGCAGCGGGGGTTCGCCTTTACCTTCCTGCGGCTGCAGCAACAGTTCCTGTCCGGTGGCCTTGTCGTACCGGACGAGCACCCCGTATTGCGACTCCGAGTAAACCGTGTTCGGGTCCTCCGGATCGACCTGCGACCGGAATCCGTCGCCTCCGGTGGTCACATACCAATCCGAATTCACGATCCCGTTCACATTGCGAGTCCGCGCCGGTCCACACCAGGAGAAGTTGTCCTGCGTTCCGCCGCACACGTGATAAAAGGGCGCCTCATGGCTCACGGCAACATCGTAGAACTGCACTGTCGGCAGATTCGCTTTGAATTCCCAGGATTTGGCATCATCCCAGGTCTCGTACATGCCGCCGTCGGAGCCCAGCAGCCAGTGCTTGGTGTCATCGGGATCAATCCAGATCGCATGATTGTCGCCGTGATGATTCACTTCATTTACTTTGTGGAGGGTTTTGCCGCCGTCGAGCGACTCGCGCAATTCCACATTCATCACGAAAATGCGATCCACGTTTTTAGGATCGGCCACAATCCGGGCGTAGTACATCGCACCCTGATCGAATTCGTTGCGGCGCTCCCATGTTGCGCCCTTGTCAGAGGAGCGGAAAATTCCGCCTTTCCCATCCGCCGCCTCGATGCTGGCGTAAACCACATTGGGATCAGCCGGCGAAATAGCCAAGCCGATGCGGCCCATATCCACCTTGGGCAAGCCCGAAGTGACTTTGTTCCAGCTCTCTCCTGCATCAGTGGATTTGTAGATTGAGCTCTCGGGTCCGCCATCGATCAGCGTGAACACGTGCCGCCTACGCTGGTATGCCGCCGCATAAACAATGTCAGGATTGGAAGGATCAAGCTGCACATCGACCACACCTGTGTTCTCGCTGATCGTTAACACCGCTTTCCAGTTCTTCCCGCCATCACTGGACTTGTAGAGCCCGCGATCGCCGCCCGGCCCCCACAGCGGTCCTTCCGCAGCGACATAGATAACCTTAGAGTCGCGCGGATCCACCACGACGCGGCCTATGTGCTCTGATTTTTTCAGGCCCAGATTCTTCCAGTCCTTGCCGCCATCATCGGACCGGTAAATGCCATCACCATAGCCGACGCTGCGCTGCGAATTGCTCTCGCCCGATCCGACCCACACGACAGAAGAATCATTCGGGTCGAGTTCTACCCAGCCAATTGAATACGAGGCTTGGTCGTCGAAAAGCGGAGTCCAGGTCGTCCCGTCGT
>QHVR01000731.1 GCA_003223595.1 Acidobacteriota bacterium | reverse complement strand
CCGGGCCAATGAGGCGAAACTTCAGGCCGGCGAACGTTTCAGCGTTGATCCCCGGCTTCTGGTCGTCTTCTTTCTCCTTCTTCGGCTCTTCTTTCTTTTCATTCCTGGCTTTGTCCTTCTTGCTCGCAGCGGCTGCAGCGAGAGCCTGCTTCTTGTCGGCGTCTTTGTTCTGCGCTTTCTGCTGCTGACCAGTTTGTGCCAGCGAAATGAAACAGCCGAGCGTGAGAAACGAAATCAATGTGGCAAGCGATCTCATGAACGTCCACTCCTTCAGAGCGAAACCAAAACCGATATGTATACAGGATTCTGGACCGGAAAAGAACTCGGCTGGAAACAACTCTGTCCGGGGTTGCTCACCCGTCTTTCGACGGTTGGCCCACCCTTCTTTCGCGTTTTGCGCGAAAGAGGGGTGGGAGATTTTACTTTCTGTGTAAAACACGAGTGCACTGGCAGCATCCGGTAGAATGCGTTGAATGACCGGTAAGGCTCACGGCCACGAAACCAAC
>QHVR01000729.1 GCA_003223595.1 Acidobacteriota bacterium | reverse complement strand
ACCCGCGGGAAGTTCGTTTGGGGAAATACGGAGACGGGGATGGTGAAGGCTAGATAAGCTCCCAGCAATCCGAGCGTCAGGATCAGGAAGATGACAGGGCGCGAGTGCTGCGACACCCAATAGGGGCGGGGGCCCGTGGTGGTGGAGTTCTCGCGAACTCCCACCGTGTTACTTGTCATCGGATCCCCCGGTCGCGGATTTTGCATCGCCGGCAGCGGGTTTCCCGTTTTCTCCTTCCGCCGGAGATTCGGGCGTCTGGATTTTAATTTTGGTCTTGTCCGGAAGGCCGTAAGCGCCGTTCGATACAACTTTGTCGTTCTCGCTGAGGCCTTCCACTACCTGGACATCGTCGCCATTGCGGATGCCGAGTTTCACGGCTTTCTGATGAGCGCGGCCATCCGAACCCGCCAGCAGGACCGTGGTGGCACCATCGGGCGCGGTGAGCACCGAATTCAGTGGAATCACCAGGGCGCCGTTCACCGTCTGTGCGGTCAACGCGAGTTGAACGCTCGTGCCCGGTTTTAAATCGTGTTTCGGGTTCCTGGCTTCAAGCCAGATCTCCACTGTAGTGCTGTTGGGATCAAGAGCCGGGCTCACCACCGTCACTTTTCCCTGGATTGGCTTCTCGAATCCTGGAACCGTCATGGTGCCGGCATCGCCCGGTTTCAGGGTGGCGGCTTCGCTCTGCGGAATATGCGCCTTGGCGATCACAGAAGAGAGGTCCATAACGGTAAGCAGCGGAGTTCCTGCGGCAGCCATCTCGCCGGGATAGAGGGGACGATCGGTGATCACGCCCGTGATGGGGCTGCGAATTTCGGAGTAGCTCAGTTGCGCCTCCGCGCCCATGTACTTGCCCTTGGCCGATTGCAATTGACCGGCGGCAGCCTTGAGTTCCTGGGCTTTGCCGATCGCGAGCAGGGAATCGAGATGCTTCTTGGCGATGGCGTATTGATTGCGCGCCTGCGTGACATCCACGCGAGATTGATCCAGTTCCTTCCGCGGCAACGCGCCCTGATCGAAGAGTAGTTGCCGGCTTTCGAAAACTTTTTCTTGTGCGTTGAGGGCCTGCTGGGCCTGCTGTGTATCGGCTTCAGCCTTTTGAATTTCTTCCGGCAGGCTGGCGGCGGTAGTGGTCTCGTAGCTGGCTTGAGCCTGCTCGTACGCACCCTTGGTGTCTTGCGCGGCGGCGGAGAGATCGCGGTTCTCCAGCACTGCGAGTAACTGACCCTCCCGCACCGGGCTGCCACGCTTCACCAGGAATTTCTGTACCGGAGCAGTGATTTTGGGCACGATAGCTGCCTGTTGTTTGGGGAACAGGATGGCTTGCGTCGTGACCGTATGCTGAATGGTTTGCTTCTCGACGGGGGAGACTTGGACCGTGACGGTTGGCTCGGTGTCCTCTTTTTTGGAGGAGCACGCTGCAGCCGTCAGCAGGAGTGCGGTCAAGACTGCCAGCGCAGCGAGACGCATGAGAGTTGTCCGGCGCGGGATTCTGCAAGATGAGCGATCTGTCGGCGTCATTTGCTTAGAAGTTCCCCGTTAAGGTCTGCAAATTCGCGACGGCAACGCGATAACGCGACTGGCCATCGTCATACGCATTGCGGGCAAGCGTCAACGTGTTTTGCGCATCGACGACTTCGAGCACGGTTGATTCTCCGGCCTGATAACGCAGGGTGGTGAGGCGTAGGCTATCGGCTGCCATTTCGGCGGAACTGGCCAGGGATTCCATCTCGGAGCGCGCGGTTTCGGCCTCGCTGAAAAACTGGCGTAAGTGGCTGAGCAACTGTCGCTGGGCGAAGCTCAGTTCGACATGCGCTTGAGCGCGGCGCAACTCAGCCTGCTTTAGCTTGCTGCGATCGGCTCCCCAACTGAAGATCGGAATCTGTAAAGTGGCGATAGTCGAGTAGCCAAGATTCCGGACGCCATTCGTGGTGAGGGCAAAATGATTGGAGTCAATTCCATAGAAGTAATCGAGCGTCAGCGATGGCAACAGGCCTCCCCAGGCAGCCGTCACTTCGTGACCGGCGACCTGGTAGGCAGCGAGGGCGGCGCGCAGGTCGGGATTCTTTTTCTGGCCAGCCGCCGCGACCTCGGCGAAGGTGGGAAGCGGTTCGAGACTCTGAAGATCGTCCACCACGGTGAAATTCTGGTTAAAATCAGCAAAAAGCATTACCGCTAGGTCCAGGCGAGTGCGCTCCATGGCGAGTTGCGATTCCTGCAGGTCCCGCTGTTGCTGCTGCGCCTGGATATGAGCCTTGAGAACGTCGGCGTGCGCGACCTCGCCACCGGCCTCGAGCTTCTGGCTGATGTCGAGAAAGTGTGCGGCTTCGGCGGACGCCCTCTGCTCATTGGCGTACTTGCGCTGCGCCACGACCAGTCCGTAGTAGGCCTGGGTGACGGTCACCACCAGGCCGCGAGTGG